>SKZC01000153.1 GCA_007127575.1 Gemmatimonadota bacterium | reverse complement strand
TCGCCGTTTGGCCCGACAACACCGAGCCCCATGAAGACGCGAACCCCATGAGGACCCTCCGGGTGCGATACGACGCCTGGGCGGAGGAACGTCGGGAGCCCCTGCGTCGCTGAGCCGCTAGGACCAGGGCCGGGGGAGGCGGTCCCTCGTAGTGCCTATCCCCCGGCCCCCTCACCGAGCCGGAACTCCTCGTGAATGGAGCGGACGGCCCGCTCCACCTGGTCCGCTTCGATGAGGCAGGAGACCTTGATCTCGGACGTGCTGATGACCTGAATGTTGATCTCCTCCCGGGCCAGGGCGCCGAACATCCGGGCCGCCACCCCTGGGTTGCTCACCATCCCGGCGCCTACGATGGAGACCTTCGCTACGCTTTCGTCGGCCCGGACCCCGGCGGCCCCCAGCTCCTGCGCCACCACCTCCACGATCTCTACGGCCGCCGCACGGTCGTCCCGGCTCACGCTGAAGATGACGTCGGTGACGCCGACGGATTTGTTCGTCTGGGCGATGACGTCCACGTTGATCCCCTCCTCGGCCAGGGCGGAGAAGAGCTTGTACGCCACACCGGGCTGATCCGGGACGTCCAGCACGATGACCCGGGCTACGTTCTGGTCGTGGGTGACCCCCACAACCACGATATCCTGTTCCACACTTTCCTCCTCGTCTTCGACAACGGTTCCCGGGTTGTGGCTGAAGCTGGAACGGACCTCGATCCGAACGCCATGCTGGGCCGCCACCTCCACCGCTCTGGGCTGAAGGACGGCGGCCCCCAGAGAGGCCATTTCCAGCATCTCGGCGTAGGAAATCCTGGAAAGAAGCCGGGCGTCGGGCACGATCCTCGGGTCCGCGGTGTATACGCCATCCACGTCGGTGAAGATCTCACAGACCTCCGCGCCGAGGGCGGCCGCCAGTGCCACCGCAGTCGTGTCGGACCCGCCCCTTCCCAGGGTCGTGATGTCCTCTACCTCGTTGATCCCCTGGAACCCGGCCACGATGGCCACTTTATCCGCTTCCAGCTCTCGACGGAGTCGCTCGGTTTCCACGGCTCGGATCCGGGCCTTGGTGTGGATCTGGTCCGTCCGGATCCCGCCCTGGGCTCCGGTGAGTGAGATGGCCGGGACGCCCATCCGATCCAACGCCATGGCCAGAAGGGCAACGGAAATCTGCTCCCCTGTGGCCAGAAGCATGTCCATTTCCCGCCTCGGGGGTCGGTCCGTGATCTCGTGGGCTAGACGGATGAGCTCGTCCGTCATGTCGCCCCTGGCCGAGACCACCGCCGCGATCCGAAATCCCTCCTGGCGTTTCCGGGCGATTCGCTCCGCCACCGCCGCCAGACGTTCGGCATTGGCTACGGAGGTTCCTCCGTACTTCTGGACGATGAGGCGCACCTTCGCTATCCCTCCTGTCCCATATGGGCCCCCCCGGTCGTTCTACAGGGTGGGTGCGGAGTCGCGCACCCGGTCCGAGGAGGAGCTGGGACGGTGAATGGGCTTTCGTTCAGCGCGGAAATCTATCACCCTCCCGGAGGGGAGGAAGGGCCTCGGAAGGAAGGGCCCCGGAACCTCGGTCCCGTTCATACGAGTTTTGCACCGGAGCTCTTACTCACGTCCCACCACATCCCTCTCGCCTGCTGAGTGCCATGAGTCGATCCACCGTGTTTCCGATCCTGGCTGCGGTCCTTCTCACCTCCGTTCCGGCCACCGTGGAGGCTCAGTACTTCGGGAGGAACAAGGTCCAGTACGATCAGTTCGACTTTCAGGTCATGCGTACGGACCAGTTCGACATCCATTTCTACCCCGAGGCTTCCGAGGCCATCGAGGACGTGGCACGGATGGCGGAGCGGTGGTACGAGCGCATCGCCCGGATCCTGGAGCACGACATCCGGGATCGGCGCCCGTTGGTCTTCTATGCGGATCACCCGGACTTCCAGCAGACCAACATCCTGGCTGGGGCCATCGGGGAAGGGACCGGTGGGGTCACGGAGGGATTGCGGGACCGGGTGGTGATGCCCCTGGCCGAATCCTACGCCAGCACGGACCACGTTCTCGGCCATGAGCTCGTCCACTCCTTCCAGTTCGACATCGCCCAGGGTCGCCAGAGCGCGGGACTCATGGGCCTCATGCGACTTCCCCTCTGGTTCGTGGAGGGGATGGCCGAGTACCTCTCCATCGGCTCCGAGTCCTCCCTCACCGGGATGTGGCTCCGGGACGCCATCCTCCACGACAAGTTTCCCACCCTCCGGGAGATGAGTCGGGACCCCCGGTTCTTCCCCTACCGGTTCGGGCACGCCTTCTGGGCCTACGTCGGGGGCACGTATGGGGACCAGGCGGTTCCGGCCCTTCTGAGGGGCTCGGTACGAGGGGGATGGGAGCCGGCGGTGAACCGGTTCCTGGGCGTGTCCGGCGACACCCTCTCCGTCCGTTGGAAGGAGTCGGTTACGGAACACTACGCTCCGCTCATGGAGGACCGGACGCCGCCGGGCGAGGCGGGCACTCTGCTCCTCTCGCCGGAGACGGGTTCGGGCTCGCTGAACGTGGCTCCCTCTCTCAGTCCGGACGGCCGATACGTGGTCTTTCTCTCTGAGAAGGATCTGTTCACCATCGAGCTCTTCCTGGCCGATGCCCGTACCGGCGAGATCCTGGGCTCCCTCACCAGCTCCACCCGGGACACCCACTTCGACGCCCTTCGGTTCATCGATTCCTCCGGAGGGTGGGCACCGGATAGTCGTCGCGTGGCCATCTCCGTCTTTGCCCAGGGCAGAAACCGCATCGAGATTTTCGACGCGGAGACCCGCCGCCGGGTAGACCGGGTGGAGGTTCCGCGGTGGGTGGGCGAGATCCGAAGCCCCACCTTCTCGCCCGACGGGGAGCGGATCGTCTTCTCCGGGCAGGCACGGGGAATGAAGAACCTCTTCATGGTGGAGTTGGAGACGGGAGAGCTGACCCAGCTCACCGACGACCGCTACGCCTCCCTCCAACCCACCTTCTCTCCTGACGGGGGCTTGGTGGCCTTCGTTACGGACCGGGGGCCCGGGACCGACTTCGAACGGCTCACCTTCGGCCCCATGGCCATCGGGATCCTGGACCTGGAGTCGAGGGAGGTGGAGCGGATCGCACCGCTGGGGGACGCCGAGCACTGGAATCCCCAGTTCACTCCCGACGGCCGCGAGCTCTACTTTCTTGCCGATCCCGATGGATTCCGCGACATCTATCGGGTCTCCCTGGACGAGGGTGCGTTGGTTCGGGTGACGCGGATCGTGACGGCGGTGAGCGGGATCACGGAAGCGACTCCGGCCATGACCGTGGCGAAGGAGAGCGGGACCGTGGCCTTCACGGTATTCGATGACGCCGAGTACCACGTCTACGCGCTGGATGCCGTGGGCGCCGCCGGGGACCCGATTCAGGCCGGGGACGTCGTGGCCCAGGAGGGTCGCCGCCTGCCGGGAGCCCGTCCCGAGGGCGGAGATCGGGTCACCGTGATGCTGGAGGATCCCGATGTCGGACTTCCGGAGGCCGGACGCTTCCGGGCCCAGGATGCCACTCCGGTGAGCCGCAGCCTGGGCCTCGACTGGGTGGGCCAGCCCCAGATCGGGGCCGGTCAGGACCAGTTCGGCACCTTCATCTCCGGGGGCGTCGCCGCAAGCTTTTCGGACATCCTGGGAGACCGGAACCTCTTCACCGCGGTCCAGGCCGAGGGTGGGATCCAGGATATCGGGGGACAGGTCTTCTACCAGGAGCTGGGGCGCCGGTGGAACTGGGGTGCGGGCGTCTCTCACATCCCCATGAGGTTCATGAGAGGAGGGCAGTTCCGGGATGCTCAGACCGGGGACGTCCTCCTCGTCCAGCGGATGCAGCGCATCTTCCAGTCCCAGGCCATCGGCCAGATCCAGTATCCGTTCTCACGGGCTCGTCGGGTGGAGTTCTCCGGGGGATTCGAACGTTACGCCTTCGGTATGGAGACGCTGACCTATCGGTTCGATCCTTCGGGCCGCTTCCTGGAGCGACAACGGGAGACGGAAGAGACCCCGGACCCGTTGAACCTTGTGAACGCTTCCGCCGCTTTTGTAGGGGACAACAGCTTCTTCGGCTTTACCTCCCCGGTCCGAGGGTGGAGATACCGGTTCGAGGTGGGCCAAACCATGGGCACGCTCGACTTCACCCGGGTCACCGCCGACTACCGCCGGTACTTCGCTCCCTTCCAGGAGCTCACGTTGGCGTTCCGGGGAATGCATGTGGGTCGCTACGGGGACGGGCTGGAGGGGAGCGTGATCCAGCCGTTCTATCTGGGGTGGGAGAACTTCATGCGAGGCTATTCCGTCCAGTCGTTCCGGCCGGAAGAATGCACCCCCGGCCCCGACGGTACCACCTGCGCCGAACACGCCCGGCTCCTGGGCCAGAAGGTGGGGGTCGTGAACGTGGAGGCCAGGATCCCCTTCCTGGGTACGGAGCAGTACGGCGTGTTCACCACCCCGCTCCTTCCGGTGGAGCTCGTGGCCTTCGCCGACGCCGGAGTGGCCTGGAGCCGGGGGGATGAGGTGGATCTCTCCTTCGAGCGACGGACCCCGGATCGGGTCCCCGTGTTCAGCACGGGGCTCAGCGCCCGGACGAACCTCTTCGGGGCCATGATCCTGGAGATCTACTACGCGCAACCGTGGCAGCGTCCGGACCGGGGAGCCCACTGGGGCTTCCACCTGGCTCCCGGCTGGTAGCCCGGAGAAGGGGCGTCAGACTTCCTCTCCCAGTACGGCGCGGGGTCGGGCTTCCAGCTCCGGATGGTGATGGGCTACCATTCGGATGTGGTCCACCGCCTCCAGGGGGGAGTCCGTGACCAAGATCGCATCCAGGTCTTCCGGATCGATGGTTCCTCGGGCCACGAGCCGGTCCCGCATGAAGGCCAGGAGAGGTTCCCAGAACTCGGATCCCATGAGCACCACCGGGAAGTGCCAGATCTTCCCGGTCTGAATGAGGGTCGCGGTCTCGAAGATCTCGTCCAGGGTGCAGAAGCCGCCGGGCAGGGTGATGAACCCATAGGAGTACTTCACCAGCATCACCTTCCGGACGAAGAAGTATCGGAACTCCACGAAGCGGTCTACATACGGGTTGGGAGACTGCTCTTTGGGTAGCTCGATGTTGCACCCGATGGAAGGACCGCCGGCCTCCCGCGCTCCTCGGTTGGCCGCCTCCATGATCCCGGGGCCCCCGCCCGTCATCACCGTGAACCCGGCTCTGGCCAGCTCGGCTCCCACCGCCCGGCCCAGGGCGTAGTGCTCGTGGTCCTCGGGAAACCGGGCGGAACCGAAGACGGTGACGCAGGGCCCTACGAAGTGAAGGGACCTGAACCCGGAAATGAACTCCCGGCCGATTCGGAGCACCCGTAGGAACTCCTCCCTTCGACTTCGGGGACCCTCCAGGAACAGATCCTCGTCCAGGCTCCCGGAGGGTCGAGTCCAGCCTTCCGGCTCTCGGACGTCGGGATCTTTCTCGTCTTCGTCGCGAGACTGCTCGGCCTCCTGCTTCTGAGTCATGGTCGTTCTCCTGGAAAAAGTAGGGTCGGCGACGTGTGATGGCGGTAGGGCGTCTCAGGCGTGCCGAAGCGGGAGCGGCAGGGCGGTCCGGGAGGTCAGAAGCCACCCCGGCGAGGATCTTCGGCGCGAAAGAGAGATGCCGCCAGCCCCGCGTGGGCCGGAAGCGCCAGCGCGATGACGTCCATATTCACCTGGACGAATCCCGGGATGAGCTTCAGCACGGCTCCGGCTGCGGACCCCACGACCAACACCAGGGCCAGGCCTCGGGCGACCCCCATCCAACGATGCCACCCCGCCGCGGCCACCACCGCCGGAAGGAGGAGAAGGGAGAGGGGCGAGAGTTGGAGCAGGTTTTCGTTCGCGTGCATGAACACGTGGTCCGTCCAGAGCCAGGCCAAGGCCTGGATGGACCCGAAGAATGCACAAAAGAGACACCAACCCGCCCCCAGGGATGCGTGAGCCACCCGGACCCCTCTCCGCGTCCGGGCTCCAGGACCGGCCAGGAGAGGGAAGAGGAAGGCCAGCGTCAGGCCCACCGCCAGAAAGCTGAGGTGAAACCCCGGGGATTCCCGGGGCTCGGGGGGGCGCTCCGCCTCGAACAGGGTGCGAGTCTCCCGGACCAGCGGGACCTCTCCCCCGTTCTCGTCCGGCACCGAGACCGTGGCCACGAGCTCCATGAGCTCCATGGGCACGAAGGCCTCCTCCCAACGGGAGAGGAAGGCGTCCCCCCTGGGACCCATGAGGATGTGCATCCCTCGGTCGATGACCAGGTCCATCTGGACCAGGCGTCGTGCATGCCACCGGTAGCTCCCTCTCCCCATCTCCACTCCGGCCCGACGAAGGGTTCCGTCCAGAACCAGATCCAGCGCGTCCCGCACCCGGGTGGAGCAGTTGTCTCGAAAGTAGTCGTAGCGGTAGTAGCGGTTCTGCGGCAGGCGGTTCCACTCCACGAACTCCTGGAGCTCGGCCCGCTGCTGGGGCGTAAGGGACAGCTCCTGTGCCCAGATGCTCCGGTTCCGGCTCCGGTACTCGTGCAGGGTCCCCTCCAAGGAGAGACCGTCCATCCAGTACTGCATGTCACCCTGGAGGAACCGCAGGAGGAAGCCTTCTTCCGCGAAGGAGAAGAGTCCCCAATTGTAGACCACGTCCTCCCCTGTGGATGCGTCGTGGATCCAGAGGGCGTTGTGTCCGAACCGCTCCCACACCTCGTCTCCGGGCCCCATGGTGAGGAGGGTCACGGTGAGCTCCTCCCCGGCCGCTCCCCGGGCCGTAGGCATCGCCGTAGCACCGCCGTCCGCGTCAACTCCCAGGGGCCCTCCTGCCAGAGGCAGCGGGAGCAGAAGCGAGGCCCATAGCCAAAAGATCGCCACGCCGGTTGAGCGCGGCCCGGAAAGGTGGAGCTTTAGTAGTCGTGGAGTCGTCATCGCCCGGAGGGCAGAGTGGGGTTCGATCCCGCTCGTGGGCGGGCGCCCCGGTGCGGATGGAACATGGTGTCGTCGCCTTCTGCCCGCGTCAAGCGTAACCCGCTCCTCCTCCACCTCCGTCACTCCAGAAGGGAGACCTACGGTGCGTCGCTTTTTCCTTCGCTTCTTCGCCTTCGTCGGACTCGGGTTCACGTTGGCCGGCCTGGTCCTCCTGATCCTTGTGGTTCGTGCCGTCTCGCCTGAGCCCCTTCCTCGAGCGGCAGTGGTGGAGTTGGATCTGGAGCGAGGTCTCGTGGAGGACGTCCCGGATGACCCCTTCCTTCTGGCCCTGGACCGTAGGAGGCTCTCCGTCCGGGATGTGGTGGAAGGGTTGGAGCGCGCCGCTGAGGACGATCGGGTGAGGGGTCTGATGGTGCGGGTAGGCTCCGGAGCCCTGGGGCTGGCGGTGGTGGAGGAGCTCCGCTCCGCCGTGGAAGAGTTCCGGGAGTCGGGAAAGCCCGCGGTCCTCTTCTCCGAAACCTTCGGCGAGCTGGGCCCGGGGCTGGGTGGATATTACCTGGCCACCGCCTTCGACGAGATCGTGCTCCAGCCGTCGGGTGACATCGGGCTTGCCGGCATGGCCATCGAAATCCCCTTCTTTCAAGGAACGTTGGAGTGGGCCGGGATCCGAGCTCAGGGGGACCAGCGGGAGGAGTACAAGGGAGTCCTGGACATCTTCACCCAGGACGGCCTGGAGGAGCCTGCGCGCGAAGCTTTTTCCCACCTACTGGACGGGCTCTTTCAGGAGGTGGTGAATGCCGTGGCCGAGACCCGGGGGCTGGAAGAATCCGAGGTCCGGACGCTCCTTACGCAGGGGCCCTTCCTGGCCCAGGAAGCCCAGGAGCTGGAGCTGGTGGACCGCTTGGCATACCGCGACGAGGTCAAGGATGACCTCCGGGACCGACTGGGGGAGGAGGTCTCCTTCGTCTCGTTTCGGAGCTACCGGGATCGAGCCGATGCGGTCTGGGATGGAGGGGACCGAGTAGCGCTCATCTATGGAACGGGGCCGGTTCACCGAGGTGAGAGCGGGTTGGATCCATTCATGGGCGGCGGCGGGTCCATGGGCTCCGAAACCGTGGGTCGTGCCTTCAGGGAGGCCATCGACGACGATGACGTCCGAGCCATCGTCTTCCGTGTGGACAGTCCCGGCGGTTCCTACGTCGGCTCCGACGTCATCCACCGTGAGGTGATTCGTGCCCGAGAGGCCGGGAAGCCGGTGGTGGTGTCCATGAGCAATGTGGCCACGTCCGGAGGGTACCTGGTGTCCGCGTCGGCTGACCGGATCATCGCCCAGCCATCCACCCTCACCGGATCCATCGGGGTGGCGGCCGGGAAGGCGGTGCTGGAGGAGATGTGGGAAAAGCTCAGGGTCTCCTGGGATGGGGTGGATGTCGGCGGGAACAGTGGGATGTGGTCGTCGACTCGGCCCTTCGATGAGGAGGAGTGGGCACGGGTCGAGACGATCCTGGACACGATCTACGAGGAGTTCCGCCGGAAGGTTGAGGTGGGGCGCGGGATGGACTCCGACGCCGTTCGCGAAGCGGCACGCGGTCGGGTATGGACGGGGCGACAGGCCATGGATCTGGGTCTGGTGGACGGTCTGGGCGGGCTGTCGGCGGCACTGGCGGCGGTCCGGGAAGAGCTGGAGCTGGATCCTGGCGCCTCCCTCGATGTTCGTCGCTATCCCGAGCCGCGTCCACTTCTCCAGCTCCTCATGGAGGGAGGGGCATCCCCGGCGGCGTCCCGCGGTTTTGACGCGATTCTGGGTGGCCGGGGAGAGCTGTGGCCCACGGTGGGGGGAGGTGCGGCCCTGCTGAACCGCCTGCTGGAAAGAGGGGTGGCCACCGGCGGCCGACTTTTCCCAGCCGGCTGAAGTTGACCCGCTTGATCCCCGTGGGTAGGGAGCCGATCTTCCGGCCATGGAACCGGTGACGGCGCTGGAGCGGATGGCCCGAGGGTTGGAGGAGAGGACCCTCCGCTGGCTCGTGTACGGCACCTCGGCCTTGGTGGTGGGCCTGGTGGCGGCCCTCATCAGCTTTCCCCGGGTGTTGGCGGCTCCTGGACTGGACGTCTCCCTCCTTCCAGGCTTCCACGCAGGGTTGAACGCCACCGCCACCGTCCTCCTGGTGTTGGGGTGGCTCCGGATCCGGAGGGGGAGGGTGGAAGCCCACCGCCGCCTCATGATGACGGCGTTTTTCCTCTCCGCGATCTTCCTGGTTTCCTACGTGGTGTACCACTCCCAGGCAGAGCCCACGACCTTCGGGGGGGAAGGGTGGATCCGACCGGTCTACTACTTCACGCTGATCACGCACATCGTGCTTGCGCCCGTCGTCCTTCCCCTGGCCCTCTTCACGGTGTTGCGGGGGCTTCGGGACGAGCTGGGCCGGCACCGGAGGATCGCACGCTGGACCCTTCCGCTCTGGCTCTACGTGACGGTTACCGGGGTGCTGGTCTACCTCTTCATGGTGCCGTACTACTGACGGCCTCGTCCTCTTCCGACGACGGAGGATCCACCGGCCGCATGAGGTCGAACTCGAGGCGGAGCGTCGCCTCTCCCTCGGGTCCCAGGACTTCGTAGCTCAAGGTCCGCCCGGGGAGGATCTCCATCTGCCAGACGGGGGGACGGTCCACGCCCAGGAGCTCGGCGGAGGCGGAGTCGGCCAGGAATGCTTGCCGCGTAGCCGCTCCTTCATCCTGGGTAGTGCCCCCGTAGGCTCGGGACGGCCCTTTTTCGGCGTCATCCACTCGACGGTGGTGCCGAAGGCCGAGGCCGTCGGGGAGGCGATGCAGGACCCAGCTTCGGCTGGCGTCGTCCCCCACCGTTATGGGAGCCCGGACGGAGTCGCCCATACAGTCTTGAAGGTACACGGTGAGCTCCGCGTCCTGAAAACCTCGCTCCTGGGCCTCAGCTCCGGATGCTTCGCCCTGGAATGCCAGCCCACAGAGGGTGACCAGACCGTTCCAGAAGCGGTCGTGGGCCGATGGGGCTCCTTCCTCGGCCGCCCTGTCGCCAGCGGGCACCTCCGAGTCGGGAAGATCCGAGCACCCCAGGGCGATGAGGGCGGAGCAGCAGGTCAGGGTCATGAGTCGAATGCGCATGGTTCCGCCTGGTCAGGGGAAGGAGGACGCGTCCGGTGCGTCGGGAGGGGTATCTCGCCGCGACGTCACCCGGTGCACGAAGTCGGCCACCGCATCGAAGTACTCTCCTCCCGATACGGTGATGAGGTCGTTGTGCCCGGCCTCACCGATGGGCAGCCACTCCTTGGGTTCGGGGGCCGCCTGGAAGAGAGTCTCACCCATGTGGAACGGGATGAGCTCGTCGTCCACCCCGTGGACCACCATCACGGGTGCCACGATATCCTCCAGGACGTCCAGGGTTCGAAAGCGGTCCTGGATCCGAGCGGTAATGAAGCGGGGGAAGAACGGGTAGACCTCCCGGGCAATGTCTTCCAGGCTCGTAAAGCTGGAGTCCAGGATCAGGCCCGACACCTCCCGGCGGGCCGCCACCCCGGCGGCGACAGCTCCCCCAAGGGAGCGTCCCAGTAGGACTGGCGGCCCCGTCCCAGGCGCCAGGGAAGCCACCAACTCCACGGCGGACTCGCCGTCCCGATAAAGTCCCTCCTCTTCGGCGCGGCCTTCGCTGGCGCCGTATCCCCTGTACCCCACCAACAACACCGAGACCTCCCTATGGAGAAACTCCTGGGCCAAGAAGGCACGGTGACCCAGGTGTCCTGCGTTTCCGTGGAGCAACACCAAAACGGGGCTGTTCGGGGAGGCTTCGTACCACCAGTGGCGGAGGAGGACCCCGTCGGAGGTTTCCTGGTCCACCACTTCTCCCGGGACTCCGGCCAGCACGGGAGGGTCGTCCAGGGGGGCCCGGGAGGGGTAGAACAGGAGCCAATTCGCCAACGCCGGCGCGGCAACGTACAGGAGCCCCAGGAGGAGGAGGCCGACGGCGAGCCAGGGGAGGACAGTGTCCATCACGATTCGTTGGGGAAGGTCCCTTCGCTCTCCGTTGCGCTTCATACGGTGCATCGCCACGAGCTGGGGCGTCAGGGCCCGGCTTCCGACGGCGGCCCGGATCCCATGAGCTCCTCCAGTCCCACCAGTCGAGCCAGAGGATCCCGGGCCAGGGTTCTCCGGAGCTCCTCTTGCTCTCCGCCCACCTCCTCGTCCGGAGTCGCCCGGCGCAGGAAAAAGAGGGGAGCCCGAGCCGCTCGCCCGATTCCGTAGCGCGTCGCCTTCATCCGTCTCTTCATCTCCCCTGGAAGGTCGTCTTCCGTTCCCGTCCAGTCCACCAGGCCATAACACACCTGTCCGTTCGCGAGACGTCCCGCCAGTGGAAATGGTGCCTCCCCTCCCCAGAGCGCCCCCACGGTCCGGGCGGGGACTCCGAAGGTTTCGGCGGCGTGTTCTCTGAGCCACCGCCGAGCCGCCTCCTCCAACCAGCGTTGAAGGTACGCGTCCAACCCCGGGGCGATGGCTCGATCCCACAGCTCCTCGACGTCGGAGGTGGGCAACACGCTTCGAAGGGGGAGGACGAAGCGGAACCAGAAGGCGTGAAAGGGATCGGCTACGGAATACCTTCTCTTTCGGCTCTCCGGGTCCGCATCGAGAGGGAGCTGACGCTGCACGAGGCCCTCCTCCTCCAGTCGCCGGAGGTAGGGAGCAAGCTGGCCTCCACCTTCAACTCCCTGGGCTCGCTCCAGGACCCCCGACCAGTCTCGGGGCGCCGGGGCGAGAGCACGGAGGATGGTGGCGTATCGGGCTGGACGCTGGAAGGTGATCTCCAGGTGGTTCAGGGGCGCGTCGAAGAGGTCTCCTCCCGGGTCCAGGACCCGGCGGGCTACAGCGCTCTTCACCCCGGCCCAGGAGGCAGTGGGTCCGCCGCTTTCTTTCGTTCCGGCCCGGCCCTCCGAGACCGGACCGGAGGCGGAAACGTGCTTGTTCCGACGGGGTGGGAGGTGCCCCGGTTCGTCTCCCAGGAGTGCCCAGTGAAGGAACGCCTCCGAAGGCGTGCGGCTCCCGTGGGCCCAGCCCGCTACACGGTACGGGAGGCGGGGGAGGGGAAGGACCAGGTCGGGACGAGCCAACGGGCCCTCACGGCGCTCCATCTCGGTGAGGACCCCGGGATCCCGAGACGTGAGAACCAAGCGAAAGGGGAGTCCTCGACTTCCGGCGCTCTCCACCAATTCCTCGAGGTGGGACCAGAGCCGCCGCTCGGCCTTGAGGAGCGGCTCGACCCCGTCCAGAGCCAGAGTGAAGCCGGTGCCTCGATCCTCCACCACTTCCAGAAGTCCCATGAGGAATGCCTGCCACCGGCTCGAGCCGGATGAGAGCGGGAGAACCCCGGGACGCTTGGGCTCGGGGGCATCCCCCAGCTTCCAGCGGGCCAGGGCCTGAAGGTCGCTCAGAAGCGCCGGTCCAGGGAGCGGGCCCGACTGGAAGTGAAGCGACGTTCCGGGAGGAAGGCTGTGTCTAAGGAGCGCCGACTTCCCTCGCCCCCGGGGCCCCGTGATCAAGGCGACTCGGGGGCCTGGGCCGTCCAGGGTTTGGGTTAGCCGTGCCCTCTCCTGACCTCGGCCCAGGAGGGGAGGTTCGGAAGCAGGGTCGAACGGAAAAAGATGATCGGGTGGAGGAGGCATGTGGGAGACTGATGGCGGTACAGTCAGTGTATAAGTTGGATTAGGCTAATCAAACTTCAGTGAAAATGCTACCATTCTTCCTTCGCCTCGGTCCACGAACCCCCTATACTCCTCCCCGTCGTCGAACACCAGCGCACTGAAATTCCGGCCCTAGGGACGGTCCCCCGGATTCACCCCTCTTTGAGGACGAAATGATGCTGAGATTCCACAGGCTGGGCCCGTTGATCCTCTCCTCGCTCCTCCTTCTCGTCGTAGGCGAGCCCCTTCTGGCGCAGGAGGGAGCTCAGGAAGCGATATCACCGGCGGACACGGGTTGGCTTCTCACCGCCACCGCCCTGGTTCTCCTCATGACCCCCGGCCTGGCCTTCTTCTATGGAGGGTTGGTGAACTCGAAGAACGCCCTGAACACCATGATGATGGCGTTCGTGGCCCTGGGCGTCTGCGGTGTGCTCTGGGCTGTGGCCGGTTACTCCATCGCCTTCGGCGACAGCGGAACCGGTCTCGTCGGGGACCTCTCCATGACCTTTCTCAGGGGCGTGGGGGTGGAGCCCGACGGGACGGTGCCCCACATGCTCTTCATGGCCTTCCAGGGCACCTTTGCCATCATCACCGCCGCTCTCATCTCCGGCGCCGTGGTAGGCCGGATGCGGTTTTCGGCGTATATGGCCTTTATCGCGATATGGGGTCTGGTGGTTTACGCCCCGGTGGCCCACTGGGTCTGGGGGGGCGGCTGGCTGGAGGGGCTCGGAGCCCTGGACTTCGCCGGCGGGGCCGTGGTCCACGTGAACGCTGGCGTGGCGGCGGTGGTCGCCGCTCTGGTGCTGGGGACACGGACGGACTACGGACGGGAGGCGATCCTGCCCCACAACGTCCCCTTCGTGCTCCTGGGCGCCGGCCTCCTGTGGTTCGGCTGGTTCGGATTCAACGGAGGAAGCGCGTTGGCCGCCGACGAGGTGGCCGCGCTGGCGCTGGTGAACACGCTTCTGGCCCCGGCGGCCACGTTGGTGGTGTGGGCCGCCTTGGACAGGGCCCGGGTGGGGAAGGTCACCGGTGTGGGGGTTGCGACGGCCATCGTGGCCGGGTTGGTGGGAATCACCCCCGCCGCCGGATATGTCTCCCCCATCTCGGCATTGGCTCTGGGGGGTCTGGTGGCCATCCCCTGTCACCTCCTCCTCCACTGGCGCGCCCGCACCCGCCTCGACGACTCCCTGGACGTCTTCGCGGCCCACGGGATGGGGGGACTGGTGGGGGCCCTCCTCACCGGAGTGTTCGCCAGCGCGGCGGTGAACGGAGAGGTGGACGGCCTTCTCTTCGGGAATCCCGGGATCCTAGGGGTCCAGGCCCTCTCCATCGTGGCCGTGATGGCCTACAGTGGGCTCATGACCTTCGTGGTTCTGAAGGCCATCGGCTGGGTGACTCCCCTCCGTTCCACTGACGAGGAGCAGGGGATGGGGATGGATCTGGCTCACCACGGAGAGGAGGCATACGCCAGTGGAGCCGGCGCCCTCCTTCTTCTGGACGAGGAACTGAACGGGACGTCCTCCCCTGCAGGGGAGCCCTCTCGGGCGTCGTCCACCAGGGCCTCCTGATGGGATCCATGACCCCAGGACATGCACGGCAACCCGGCTCTGACCGGCGGGGCGGTAGGGACACGGAAAGCAAAACCCTGATACGGAGGACGATTCCATGAAGCTGATTCGAGCGGTGATTCGGAAGGACAAGCTCAACGATGTCATGAAGGCGTTGTTCCAGGCGGACGTCCGAGGGATCACGGTGAGCTCGGTCCAGGGGCACGGCGGCGAGACCTCGTCGGTGGCCACGTACCGGGGCACCACCGTAATGATGGAACTCTCCGAAAAGGTGATGCTGGACATCGGCGTCTCGGAGGACTTCACCGACACCGTGGTGGAGGCCATCCTCGGCGCCGCACGGACCGGGCAGGTGGGGGATGGGAAGATCTTCGTCCTTCCTGTGGAGCAGGTTCACCGGATCCGAACGGGGGAGAGGGACCGGGAGGCGGTGACGCCGGTGGGGGTGCCCGCCGGAGCCTGACCGGACGTCGACGGGCATAGGCCCATGGACGGAATCTGAAGGGGCAGGACTCGCACACAAAGCGTGATCACCACGCACTCAGACTCAGACGAGGAGCACACACGATGACACCGGATGACTTTTTCAAATATGCCAAGGAGAACGGGGCCACCATGGTGGACCTCAAGTTCACGGACCTCCTGGGCACCTGGCAGCACTGTACGTTCCCCATCGAGACCTGGGACGAAGGCACCTTCAAGGAAGGGGTAGGCTTCGATGGGTCCTCCGTCCGGGGTTGGCAGGCCATCAACGTTTCCGACATGGTGGCCCGACCCGATCCCTCGACTGCGGCGATGGACCCTTTCTTCGCCGAGCCCACGGTGAGCGTAATTGCGGATATCGTGGACCCCGAAAGCGGGGAGGACTACTCCAGAGACCCCCGGCACGTGGCCCGGAAGGCCAGCGAGTACCTCAACAAGAGCGGGATCGCTGATGTGTGCTACGTGGGGCCCGAGCCGGAGTTTTTCATCTTCGACGAGATTCGCTACGAGCAGACGCAGAATCGGGGCTACTACGAGATCGATTCCGTGGAGGGGGCCTGGAACACCGCTCGGATCGAGGAGCCCAACCTGGGCTACAAGCCCAGCTTCAAGGGGGGGTACTTTCCGGTAAGTCCCACGGACACCTACCACGATCTGCGGACGGAAATGGTTCTCCAGATGCAGAAGGTGGGGATCGTCGTGGAGGCCCACCACCATGAGGTGGGCACGGGGGGGCAGGCCGAGATCGACATGAAGTACGAGCCGCTTCTGGACATGGCGGACCAGTTCATGTGGTTCAAGTACATCATCAAGAACGTGGCCAAGGACCATGGCAAGACCGTCACCTTCATGCCCAAGCCCATCTTCGAGGACAATGGGAGCGGGATGCATACCCACATGTCCCTCTGGAAGAATGGAGAGCCGCTTTTCGCCGGGGACGGGTACGCCGGGCTCAGCGAGATGGCCCTGCACGCCATCGGTGGGCTCCTGACGCATGCCCGTGCGGTTCTCGCCTTCGCCGCGCCAACGGCCAACTCGTACCGCCGTCTCGTTCCCGGATACGAGGCTCCGGTGAACCTGGCCATGTCCAAGCGGAACCGTTCGGCTTCGGTGAGAATCCCCATGTACACCCAGAACCCGAAGGCGAAGAGATTGGAGTTCCGTTGCCCGGATCCCAGCTCCAACGGGTATCTCATGTTCTCAGCCATCCTCATGGCCATGTTGGACGGGATCGAAAACCGAATCGATCCCGGTGAACCGCTGGATCGGGACATCTATGAGATGACGAAGGAGGAGCTGGACCTGACGGAGAAGACTCCCGCCGACCTGGAGGAAGCCCTGGACGCCTTGGCGGACGATCACGCGTTCCTCACCAAGGGCGACGTCTTCAGCGATGACCTGATCCAGACCTGGATCGATTACAAGATGGAGAACGAGGTTCTGCCCCCCCGCCTCCGGCCCCATCCCCACGAGTTCTTCCTCTACTACGACAACTGAGGATGAACGACCGCCCCATGTGGGCGATGGAGCAGGGGAACACGGACCCTGGAGGTCAGTGGGATCGACCTCCAGGGTCCTCCCGTCCGGGGGCCGGGGACCCCGACGAGCGGTCCGTGGTACGGAGGCGCCGGGCATTGGTTTTCGGCCCTGCTCCGTCTCTGGAGGAATCCATGGCTTCTGGCGGCCCCACACCTGGTAGGTTCGATCGTCTGGCGGCGGTGCGTCCCAGGCCGACTCCGCCCCTGGACGCTGGAGCCGCGGCGGGATTCGCGGACGTGGAGGCCATCTTCGGGTCCCACACCTTCGGTCGTGTGGAGATGGAGCGTCGACTCCCCACGGATGCGTTCCGGCGCTTGATGGAGACGGTGGAGGCGGGCTCCGAGCTGGACCTCTCCATCGCCGACTCGGTGGCCGAGGCCATGAAAGAGTGGGCTGAAGAGCGGGGGGCGACCCACTACACGCACTGGTTCCAACCCCTCACCGTCCTCACCGCTGAGAAGCACGTCTCCTTTCTCACCCCCACCCCGTCGAATCCGGGTCAG
>SKZC01000347.1 GCA_007127575.1 Gemmatimonadota bacterium | reverse complement strand
CTCCTGATCCGGCGCGAACTGCACCCCGTAGACGGAGAAAACGAAGTCGAAGCTGTCGTCCGGAAAGGGCAGTTGCTGCGCATCTGCAACCCGAAAATGGGCGTCCAAGCCCGAAGCGGCAGCCAGCGCCTTGGCACGGTCGATGAGGGCGGGTACGTAATCAATTCCCGTTACATCGCAGTATCTCCGGGCGGCCACAAGGGCCGCCGTTCCGCTTCCACACGCCACATCCAGGACGCGGTCCGTGGCGTGGGGGTCCACCGCCTCGCAAAGCGCCTCGGCCATGCAGACGTTCTGTCGAGCGACCTCGTGGAAGTCCCCGGTAGCCCACATTTCCTGCTGCGTCTGTGTGATCTGCCCAAAGTCCACGGAGCCGGCTCGCTCTGGCATGGAGGACCTCCTCCTCGTAGATGGTTGAACCGTGTCACGCACAACTGCGCCCCACCGGCGAGTCCCTCGCTCCGAGCGGAAAACCCGCACGGACCCTCGTCTATTCGAATCGGGCGGGACGGCGCTCCACGAAGCTCCGGAGCCCCTCCCGAGCTTCCGAGCTGTCCAGGACTCGTGGTAGTGCTTCTTTCAAGTCTCGGGCCGCGGCCCGCTCCGCTTCCACCAGCGCCGCCCGGGAATTGGCTAGAGAGGCCTGCACCGCCCCTGGTGCCTGGGCAGCGATGGTCCCCGCCACTCGGACGGCCTCTTCCAGTTGTTCTCCCAGGGGGACGACCTGCTGGACCAGGCCGATGCGCAGAGCCTCTTCCGCGCCGAATTCTTCCGCAGTGAGGAGGAAGCGCATGGCATTACCCCAACCGAGTCGTAGCGGGGCCCGGAAGGTACCGCCTCCAAATGGGATGATCCCCCGGCCCACCTCCAGTTGCCGAAAGCGCACGCCCTCCGCGGCGATGACGATATCGCAGGCCAAGGCCAGCTCGATGGCCAGGGTGTAGGCGATCCCCTGCACCGCCATCACTACCGGCTTCGGAACCCTCTCCCCCCATATCCCCAGCGGATCGTACGCCCCGCCGCCACCCAACACTTCCGGTCCCACTTCCTTTAAACGAGGCCAGACTTCGGTGAGATCCAGTCCCGAGCAGAAGTGGTCGCCATGGGCGTGAAGGACCCCCACCCGGAGCTCATCGTCCCCTCCCAGCTCCCCGTACGCCGCCGACAGCTCCCGAAGCATCTGGGTATCGGCTGCATTGTACTTGTGGGGCCGGTTCAGCCCCATAAGGAGGAGGTGATCCCTCCGCTCAATGGTGACTCGCTCACTCATGGCTGGGCCTGCCTGTGTTCATAGGGTTCGCCCCCTCCAGCTCTCTTCACACCGTTCATTCGCACCCTTCCGGCAAGAGAAACACGTCCACCGTCCAACATGTATCAAACCTGCACCGGTTCGGTAGACACTCCAACATTGCGGGTGAGGAGGAACCAGGTATGGCCGAACGAGAGATCGAATTGGTCTATTTCGATGGATGCCCCAACGCGGACAAGGCACGCGAGAGCCTTCGTGCCGTGCTGGGTGGCGGATCCTGGCGCGAGTGGAACCTCTCGTCCGCCGATACTCCGGAACGGATCCGAGGGTACGGGTCCCCGACGGTTCTCATCGGCGGCCGTGATGTGACAGGTGAGGGTGGGACCGCCGGTGCCATGGCCTGTCGGGCGGACGGAGCGCCGTCCCCGGAGGTGATCCGGGAGGCCCTGGAGCATCACGAATGAGTGGCGGAAGGCGGCCGTTCCAGCCGTGGGAGGCGTGACGGCGGCGCGGCGCCAGCCGTCGGAGAGCAGGAAGCGCCGTCCGTTGAACGAAGGAGCGCCGCCACCGAGCCGCTAAGCCCGCGACCACCCGGTACAGGGCCCCCGTTTGGGGTCACGGGTCTATGGACCGAAACTCGTACTGGCGAACGGATTCCACTCCCAGAGTGTCGGTGTGAACTCCCAGTAAACGGCCATCGTCAACACGCACGGGCCGGAAACCCGGAGCGGTCCGGACCCGCCCCACCTCGTGGACGTCGGGGTCCAGCACCAGCCACTCATACCCGGACTCCTCCTCCCCTACCACTCCTCCACCGTCAGCATCGCGTCTCCCGATCCATAGGTCGCCCGCGGGACCGGTGAGGAGGACCTGAAAGGCAGGCAGTGGGAGCGAATCCGGCACAGCCGTGTTGATCGCCGTCAACAATTCTCTGCCGAAGCCTTCATCCACCTCAGAAAGCCGAGCCTCCAGAAGGCGTGCCCGTCGATCGGGACCCTCTTCCGGTCTCGCGCTTCACCGAACAATCGCCTGAGGTGCTTCGCTGTCCTCCCACAACTCCACCTCCGCCTCCTGCGTATCTCCGACCCAGACGCCACGCCGGGCTCCGGTGGCGATGGTGGTGGCGCCAAAGGACAGGATCTCGTACCCGACTGGCTCCGATACCATTACCACTTCCCTCCCAGGTACATGGAGCACCGTATCCGGACTCGGATCCAGCCGCACCATCGGCGCATCACCGCGGGACCAGCCTTCCTCCCATTCCGGAGGGACGCCTGCAACATTCAACACGTATCGGGTACCGTCCTTCGACCGGATGAGGGAGGGGTCCGCCCTTCCAGCGAAGACATCGGGCAGAGATTCCTCCCGGACGACGCCTCCTGCAGGATCCACGACGACGAGGCGCCTCCGTGCAGCGTCGAAGGCACCAACACGGCCTGCTTCCTCTACGGAGAGCGTCTGAAGGTCCTGGAATTCCTCGGGGCCTTCGCCCTGTCCACCCGTTCGGGCGGTCGAGCCCTCGGCAAGGTTCACCCACACAACTTCTTGGGTGCTCCCTTCAGCAATGGCTACCCGTGACTCATGGACCCACGCAACGTCGCGCACCTGAAACAAAGGAAAGGAAAACTCTTCCGCCGCCTCATCACCAACGGTCCATACCGGGTTCTCGTCAGCCGTCCACCGCACCGGCGCCGCATCCCAGTTTACCTCCAGGATCTGAACACCCGCGCTGTCGTATGCAACTATCGCAGGCGGCGCCCCATTCTCAGAGCACCCGGAAACCAGGCCCGCGCAAGCGATCACTCCCGCTGCTAATACCGTCCTTCCTTGCACTCTCTATCCTCAGTCCGGTACTGCGTCGACAAATGCCCCGCAGAGCTCCACCGTCAATCCTTGATGATCCGGTACAGGACCACATATGGGACATCGAGCTCATCCTGCTCGAGGACAGCGACACGATTGTCCTTTGCAGCCACAACCCTCTGTTCGGGGGGCAGTGCCACCGAACCCTGCCGGACTCCCCTGCCATCGAGAACTTCCCACACCACCGAATCCTGCGAAGATTCCTCTCGCCTGAGCCAGTTGGATCCATCTTGACCGATGGCCAACGCCGTGACGGATACCGCGGTTTCTGGAATGAGCCCGGCGCTCTCCAGCTCCCGTGCCATGGCCGAGACGCTCGGTCGGTCGTCCGGGTCTCTGGACAATACCTCCGTGCGCTCCAGGACCTGACGCACATCTTGGTCGTCGAGGCCTCTTGGAGCATACGGGACGTCCTGGACGAACACAGTGTCTCCGTCGGGCCCGAGCAGGCTCACCTGATACGTGGCTTCGTCGGGGCTCGTCGGCAACGAACGATCCACCACCACCACGCCGCTTCCATCCGGCGCCATCTCTACCAGCGGACGGTCCCTGAAGGGAACGAGGAAGGAGAACAGGTCGCCTCCTTCCGTCATGGAGAGAGTTACATCCTCGGGGTGAGCCCAGACGATGGTGTCCAGGACCGCCGAAAGGGAATCGGTATGCAGTAAGGGAGTGCGGAGGCTCCCTTCCGTGACCCCAGGCGAATCGGGGGGACTCGCGGCGACCATGACACCGGGTTCCACCATCGCCGTTCCATCTTGTAACGGAATGAACTTCTGGGGGGCGAACGGTGCATATGTCGCCCCCTCAAGACGAATCACGTCACTCAACAGGGTCCGAGCCCCTAAGAACTGCCCTTCGAGTCGAAAGAAGCTGATCCTCCCAGGCTCGTTAGCGTAGAGCGTGTCACCAAACAGGCCAATGTGAGTAAGCCCAGAGAACTCCCCCGGGCCCTCCCCTCTGCCACCGATGGTGCGTTGAAACCTCCCCTCCCCATCGAAGATGCGCACCGTCGCATCCATCGGCTGGGAAACCACCACTTCCTCGTTGGGGCCAATGAGCACTTGGAGTCCCTGCGGTGAGAGGCTCTGGTCGGGGTCGTCCACGCTCCCGATCCGCGCCTCAACCTCTGTGCTCCACTCCACCCTGTCCGGCGGATCTGTCGCTCCCCGGTCAGATGACTCACATCCTGAACACAGAATCACGAGAATGATGAAAACCTGCAGGCGAACCATAGGCTCCTCGTGGACCGTTCCAGAATCCGAGCGCTGATCAGCTGGTGGTTACACCGGCCGGTGGCAGTCCGGAGTCCGAATACACGCTCAGCGCCGTCACTGTGATCAATATCAAGCCCATACCCATGATTTGCGGAGCAATCAGGGTCTCGTTTAATATCACAACGCCGAACAGCGACGCGGTAACCGGTTCCACCATTGCTACAATTGAGGCCACCGCTGGGGCAGTATGATTCAGGCCGATCACATACAGAATGAAGGACAACCCTGCGCCCACCACACCTACTGCCGCAAACAACGGCCAATCCGGTGTGCTCAAGACTGCAACCCTCTGCTCCACATCGCCCGGCCAGATAAGTACCACGGCAAGCACCGCGAACGCAATTGAGAGGATCGCCTGCGGGCTGCCGTGCGGCGCTGCATGTTTGAATCCGAAGATAAATATCGCGTAGGACAGCCCGGCAAGCAGCCCGGCGCCCACACCGACAGGCGTGACGCCGCTCGCACCGATGTCATAAATCTGTGTGAGCAACACGATACCAAGCATCACCACCGCGATCGCACTCCATTTCAGCGCCGTGGGGCTCTCAAGCTTGAGTGCGAACGACACGAGATACACGAACACGG
>SKZC01000380.1 GCA_007127575.1 Gemmatimonadota bacterium | reverse complement strand
GCTCTTCAGCTACCTTTGCGGATGTTTGCGACGCTTTGCCGCGAAGCAACATGAGCGGCGGGAGCGTAGGGCCCGTCTGAGGACTGAACGGTTCCATCAGGACGAGATCGACGACCGCCTCAAGAGGGCCTTGAGCGCACGACTCCACTGCGAGGATGCCCTCGCCGTCCTCTCGGAGCAGGACCGGCGACTTCTCTGGCTTCGTTTCGCCGAGGGTTGGTACCCTCGAGAGATCGCGGACCGGCTCGGTACATCTGCGGACTGGGTGTCCGTCCGGATCCATCGGGCCTTGGTCCGAGTGCGGAAGTACTGGGCTGGGCCGGATGGTCGCGCCCCCTCCTTGTGAGACGGGGTGAAAGAAAACGGCAGGCTCCCGGGAGTACTTAATTAGAGGGCTGGCTCATGGGCGCGGTCATGCTTGAGCTCTGGACCGGAGGGTCCGACAACGGGGGATTCCTAGTCGCACTTTCGGATCCTGAAGGTGATTTGCGGTGCCGTCTAATGACGCTTGGTAAATCGACTCTGGACTGCTGGAAACCTGAGGGCTCTGTGAGAAAATGGGGTCACGAATCCGTCGAAGCGGTGTGGGTCATGTTAGGGCACAAGGAGGAGTACGGCCCGGAGTAGGCGGCGATCGATCAGGCCTCGGAGAAACGGGACTGCATGGCTAGGAGCTCCCACCGATGGTCGTGGAAGGCCGGGCCGCGCTCGAGACTCGCGTAAGCCGAGCGTTCAGAGGATTGGTTTACGACTATTAGGACTGGACGCAACAAATCACACAAGAAACATTCGCCGCCTTTCGCTCGAGAGCTCCCGAAAGGCCGAGCGATTCGATGATGTGCTCCTGAAGGAATCATACTCCACCTTTTCAACGGGAGGGCTCAAATGGAACGCCCACGTAGACCGTTCAGGCGAATGCTAGTCTCATTGAGTGCACTCTTGGCAGCCTCTATCATTGCAGTCGCCGGACCAGTTTCGGGTTCTGCAGCAGCGGCTGGTTGCTATGGCTATTGCGTCAGTGCCTGTCCTGGCGACCCCGGAAGCTTCTGTGAAAGCATCGGATGCGACTACTGGGGTGGGCAATGCTTCTCCTCACAGGTGTGCTATCCGCTTGTCGAGCTGGTTTGCGATGACGAATGAAGCGACCCGTGTGTGATGTGGAAGTGGCCACATCGCTCGGTCTCGGTGGGAGGACCGGAGGCGTAACCCCTGTTGCCCACCAGACGGAAAGCGCGGCGTGCTCGGAAAGCGATTCCTGTAGGTTGAGAAACGATTCCGGCGGTATTATGGCTTGACGAGGTGTTAGGGCGAATGGTAGACCGAATCATTGACAGCGTTACCGTTATCGCTGCATTGGGTGCACTGGCCATCGCAGGCGTCGTCCTCTTTCAGTATTCGATTGAGCGACCGAGCCTCTTGGTAAACAACAATGAGGAACGGCAGGTTCTGGACTGGCCCCGCTATGTCGAAGGCGGGCGTCAGACCGGGCCTGTTGACGCTGTAGTGACGATCCTGGAGTTTGGTGACTATGAGTGTTCGGCCTGCCGGGTTCAGGAAGCGCACCTTGAGGTGATCCGTCGCCGGTACCCGAACGATGTGAACTTGGTGTACCGGCACTGGCCCCTCCCTTACCATGACCGTGCATATGTTGCGACGCGTGCAGCCGAATGCGCTGGAGCGCAAGGTCAGTTCTGGCCGTTTCATCGGCTCTTGTATGCTCGGGATCACTGGCTAGAGGCGCCCGTTGATGAGGTGCAGGAACCCTTTATGGAACTCGCCGAGGAAGCCCGCATCGAGGATCTTGAGGGTTTCCGCACGTGCCTGGACGACCCCACCCCGGTAAGCGCCATCGAGGACGACATAGCCGCAGCGGAACAGTTGGGTGCTATAGCTACTCCTACCTTGATCATAAACGGCAGGATGTTTACTGGTTTTCAGGATTCCATGTCGCTGGACTCCTTGATTCAAGAGATCCTCCCATGAAGAGGATTGTTGTGGAGCTGCTCTGGTTGCCGTTCCGTGCGATGCCCTGGGTGCTCGGGGCTGCAGTCCTGATGGCATGGCACGGAACGGGAGTTACGCCCGTATCGGCCCAAACGCTAGAGCTCGGGCCGGTGGAGACGGTCATTGGCGACCTCCATGAGCCGGCATCACACGTCTTTGGACAGATCCGGCACCTGGAGGTCGATGGGGACGGGAACCTCTACGTTCTCGACCGGCATGCCAACGACATCCGAGTGTTCAACGCCCGTGGCGAGTTCATCGATGGGGTGGGTGGCGGTGGGCAGGGGCCTGGGGAGTTTCGAGGGCTGCGGGGCGTGACGCTGAGCGGGGGCGGCCTCATGCATGCCGTGGATGAGGGCAACGCTCGGGTGAGCACCTTCGAGCTCACGGAGACCGGACTGGAATTTCGAGACAGCGCTTCCTTGGGCTTCGTCCCCTACGACGTCTGCGCTCTGGGGTCGATTCGGTTCGTGCTCGTTGGGGGAGGGCCGGCCACCGGGGAACTGATCCACGCCCTGGACGAAGAGGGGAACGTCATTCGAACCTTCGGGGAGAGGGAGTTCCCGGAAGGGGAGCTCCGGGAGATCAAGGGGGACCGAAGCGACCTCCTGAACCAAGGGTTCCTCCATTGCGACGAAGAGAGGGACCTCCTCTTCTTCCTTCATCTCGCTCGCCCTCTCCTGCGAGCCTTTTCGCCCACCGGAGAGGAAGTCTGGAGGACGACTATTCCGGACTACCACGAGCAGAGATACGCCCTGGGACGAAACGGACTCTGTTGCAGATATCCCCTTCCCGACCCGGACTCCGGCACCTACCATCACGGATACCAGGTGACGGGCGACGGGACCGGGCGGATCCTCGTGAGCTTGATCGAGACCCACTGGGAACGACGGGAGCAGGCCTATGAGATCCGGCTCTTCGACGCGGACACGGGTGCCCAGGTGGGCCATCAGCGGACCAACGCATTCGTGGGCGCCGTCCACGAAGACCGGGCCTACTCGTTCCGGTACTGGTACGCGGGTAATCAGGACCCGGAATTCGTGCCCCAGGTGATCGTGCGAACCCTGGAGCGATGATGCGTCGGGCGCGAGCGGGTGGAGGAGTACCGTTCGTCCTCATTTCCACGGTCGTGGTGGGCTGCGCTGTGGCGTGCAGCGGAGGGGACGCTTTGTCCGCCGATCCCCATGTGGACGACCTCCCCTCGCTCACGCTGGTGGAAGAGCTTCGGCTGGGGGACCGGGAGGACCCGGATGTGGGCTTCTCCCGGGTCGGAGCGGCGGTCCCCACCCCGGATGGAGGGGTGGTGGTCCTGGAGCAGGAGGCACGGGAGCTCCGTATCTTCGACATCCAAGGGACCCTCGTCCGAACCATGGGAGGTTGGGGAGAGGGCCCCGGCGAATTCGACCGTCCCACCAGCATGGGGCTCGTGGGCGATACCGTGTGGGTGCGAGATCCGGGGAACAGTCGGTTCACCTTGTTCACCCTGAGCGGGGACCTCCTCACCACCGTTCCCATTTTGGAGGTGGAGCTGGACCAGCCGGTCCCCGGGGTGGTCGTCATGGGCGTCCCGTCGCGGCTGCGGTCGGATGGCCGGTTCGAGGGGAGGGTGAACGTTCGAAATCTGGCCGGGCCCGCCGAGGGACTCTCCGGCTCGGCACCCATCCTCCTCTTCGATGAGTCCGGCGCCGTGGTGGACACGGCGGGGGAGAGGGAGTGGAGCGTGGACCCGGGGATGACCATCGGGGGCCAGGCGGTCCCTCCGTTGCCCCCGCCTTTCCCGGAAAGTGCCATCCGCTTGGAGGTGAGTGAGGAGACGACCGTTCGGGTGCACCGACGGGCGGCTACCGCGGCCTCGGAGTCCACCTTCTCCGTGGTGGGACTGAATCCCCACGGGGATACGCTCTTCACCTCCCGCTTCCGTTACGACCCGGCCCCCGTGCCCCAGTCGACGAGTGACACCATCCTGGATACCCGAGCCCAGGCGCTGGCTCCGGTCCTCCAGGAGAGCCCGGACGCCGTCCGCCGAGAGCTCGAGTCTGCGCTCTCTCTTCCGCACTTTTTCCCCTCGGTATCGGACGCCCGGATCGGAAGTGATGGCACGATCTGGTTGCGGCGCGAGGACGATGGAATCCAAGCTTCCCGGTGGATCCTCCTGGAAGAAGACGGGGCCCCCCGGGGAGCGCTGGAGCTGCCGGTCGGGAGCTCCGTGCACTGGAGTGACCGTTCTCATCTCTGGGTGGTGGAGCTCGATGCGTTCGACGTGCCGTGGTTGGTTCGCTACGAGATGGAAGCCTCCGAGGGGAGTCGCTGAGCTGCGGGCTGGCCTCCGTCAGCCCGGCGACTCGACCAGCCCACCGGAATGGACTCCCGGCCGCCGAACCCCCGGTTCAGGCCTTTGTGGGTTCGTCCGATCCCGCCGGCCAATCGAAGGGGTTCTCTGGTCACCGCGAATTCGCTTCCATCGCGTCGCTTGATCCGGACCTCACCAGCCTCCCGCGCCTCATTCAGCGGCTTAACCAGTCGCTGCCGTGCATTCGAATAGGTGATGGACCTTCATCCCGGCTGCGTTGAGGGGAGCCTGCAGAAACCTGCCTTCCTTGCGGATGTCCCGGGATCGATGCTACGGTGTGGATGGGATGGTGAGAGGGGTGAAAATCCCCCCGCCGGGGTGGAAGCGGTCAGGGTCTGCCAACCTGTGGGACCAGGGGTCGGAGGGGCTCAGCCTACCTTCGCGGCCCTGAGGAGGGTACCCTCCCGTGCAGCAGCCAGCAGCCAGCAGCCCGAACCCTCCAGCCAGTCCGCCCTGTGAGGGCGGGCGAAAATCGGGGCGCAAGCTCGCTCGCTGGAACGCGCTTCTGACCAAGCACTACCCTCACCTCCACCATCGACTCCTCGCGTTTGTCCGTTCTCGGGTGTCGTCCGACCCTACCGGAGAAGACCTGGTTCAGGAGCTGTACGTCCGGGGGCCGCAGGT
>SKZC01000471.1 GCA_007127575.1 Gemmatimonadota bacterium | reverse complement strand
TTCTGACCAAGCACTACCCTCACCTCCACCATCGACTCCTCGCGTTTGTCCGTTCTCGGGTGTCGTCCGACCCTACCGGAGAAGACCTGGTTCAGGAGCTGTACGTCCGGGGGCCGCAGGTTCTGCCGGACAGCCTGCTCAACGATCCGGACCCGGAACGGCTCTTCCCCTATTTATGTGGCTGCCTGAAGCGCTTCGCCGCGAAGCGGTCCGAGCGGCAGGCGCGGAGGGCCCGGCTGAGAGCTGAACGGTTCCAGGGCGTCGACAGGGAAGCCCACCTCGAGGCGCAGTTGGGTGCTCGGTTCCTCTGTGAGGAGGTACTCGCGCTCCTCCCGGAGCAGGACCGAGAACTTCTCTGGCTTCGGTTCGCCGAGGGCTGGTACCCGCGAGAGATCGCGGACCGGATCGGAAAATCTCCGGATTGGGTGTCCGTCCGGGTACATCCGGCCGTGGCCCGAGTGCGGAAGCGCTGGGCTGAGCTGGAGGGTGGCGCTCACCCTGTATGACCTGGAGTGAAAGAAAACGGTCGGCTCGTGGGAGTACTGGAGTAGGGAGCCGGGCTTGGAACGGGGGCCAGCTTGGCTCCGTGAGCGGAGCATCGGACGGCAGAGTCGTTCCTCTCTCGTTCTTGAGTCGGTGGGTTCCGAAAGTGTTCGCCCCGGCGGCAGGCCGTGCGTCGCGGTATGCTGGCCAGAATGTCCCCCAAACTGGGGGTTGTTGGTTATGAGACAGTGGTGGCTCCCAGTAGTTTTCATGATCGTAACCGGGCTGGCGCTTGCGTGGGGAGTAACAGCGGCGACAGCCAGCCAATCCTTCTCACTATGTGAAGAGGTAGCGTGCGTGACATGGTCCGGTGGCTGTCATGTGGCCTGCGTGGCATGTGATGGTCCGCCAGGAGATAAAGTCTGTATTCCCTTCGAGTAGCGGGACATTCGGTTTGTCTGATCCTTCACCCGCTCAAGGTGTGTACGGGCGCACGTTGAAGGCTGTCACCGTAGCATGTATCGTCGCTGCGGTCACGGCGTCGGCATGGGCGTATAGCCGCTCAGGGATGACAGCCACTGCTTTCGAGGACCAGATTCGGATCATTGACGATGGAGCACGCTACATATCCGACCGGACATGGATGACTACGGACTCGGCCTCGGTCTCCGTTACGGTCTTTCTCGACTACACATGCCCGAGTTCTCAGGCAGTCCTTCGAACCCTTGAACGTGAGGCACGTCGATCATCGAGTGGGTTCCACGTATCCATACGGCACTTCCCCTTGACTAATGGGGTTCCCCGAACCGCATCCCTCGGTGCTGAATGCGGTCATCAGTTTGGTAGCTTTCCCGCTGTTCACGAAGCCCTGATGTCGTTTGCAGACTCCCTGGGGTCGAAGCAGTGGAGAACGATCGCCCATGCGGCTGAGATACCTGCGGTCGACGCCTTCGTAGAGTGCATGGCGGACAGCACCGTGATGGTGGCGGTTGGCGAAGACCTCCGAAAGGGCCATCGACTTGGCGTGCGTGGCACCCCCACGTTGGTGGTCGACGACCTGGTGATTGAGGGCAATCCACCCCCACGGATCCTTCGATCCATACTGGACCGTGCCCGTCAGACCCAAGGAGCGGGCTCGAGATGATAAGAGGTTAATCGTATGCGTCTAACGAAGAGCCGGAGCCCCTCCCTCCAACCGAATCGGACTCGGGAGGAGAGCGGACCCAACGGGTGGGGTGTCCTGGCCGTAGTGGTCTCGGTTGTCCTCGGGGTGGGGACACCTGCCGTGGCCGGGGCCCAGGTACCCGCGGCAGCCGAAACGCAGGTGGTCGTCCACGGCCAGGACTCCCGCCCCAGCTACGACTGGGAGCTCGGGGAAGCGTTATTGGAGTTGGGGGGACTGGATGCACCGGTTCCTTCGCGGTTCTCGAACATCGTTGGCGTGGCAGTGATCGGCGATTCCATGCTCGTCGTCGGCGACGGTGCCACGAGTGAGCTCCGGTTTTTCGCCATGGACTCGGGGGACCACCGGTTCACGGTAGGTGGCGAGGGCCAGGGACCAGGGGAGATCGAAGGGTTGTGGGATCTTTTCCTGTCCGAGAAAACCCTCGTCGCTATAGACGCCGCCTCCCGGACCAGTCGGTTCGGGTTCGACGGGGAGTTGGAATCCACGATGCCCCCGCCCGTGTCCGCCACCGGCATGAGGCTTCAGTACTCAGGGTTCTTCGGGGATGGGACGGTTCTCACCTACGCCGGTGAGATCCCATCCCTGGAATCCGGTGGGTCGACGGTATCGATGGCCAGGCTCGTGCGATTGGGTCCGGACGGCGAACCGGAGTTCCTCTTAGAGTATCCCTGGACCGAGTTCACCCGATCCGGCTCCGCTCCGCGGCCGCTTCATGTGGCCTTTGGTCCGGTGCTGGATCTCGCTGTGTTCGATGATCGTTTCTGTGCCGGCTACCCTACATCCTACACCATCGACTGCTTTACGCCGTCCGGCCAGCCCCTGACCCGCATCGTTCGCGAGGATTGGGCCTCCCGGGAGGTCACTCAGGATGACCGGGAACTCTTCCGGGACGGCGTGGAAGCGTTCGCGGGTCCGGGGGCCTCCACGATCATCGAGAATCAGGAGTTCGCCGGGGAGTACCCTGCGTTCGGCAGGCTGGTGGCAGCTCAGTCCGGGGAGTTGTGGGTGGGTCCCTTCGTTCCGGAACGAGATCGGTCGCAGATGCGTCCGACGCCGCATGAGCCCACCACTTGGTCGGTCTACTCCCCAGCCGGTGACTGGTTGGCCGAGGTCGTCTTACCGGAGCGCTTCGATCTCATGTGGGTGGGGGCGGACGTGCTCGTCGGTGTGATCCGAGACGAGTTGGACGTGGAACGTGTTGCAGTGCTTTCGCTGATTCCCTGACCGAGCCAGACACCAGGAGGTGGATCGTATGTCGCCTTCGCCGAGAACAAGGGCCGCAGGAGGGACCCGGCGCACCGCTGGTTGCATTCTTCCCTTGTGCGGGGCCCTGATAGTGGGGTTTTCCTTCCCCATGCCCGCTTTTGGCCAGGCAGCCGCCCAGGGGGCTGACACCGTCCGGCTTGTGGGAATCGTGGTGGATGCCCGATCGGAAGGCGGAGTGCCCGGAGCCTTCGTCGCCGTGGCCGGAGAGGACCAGGGTGTGATGACGGATGCCGAAGGAAGGTTTCGGGGCCTCCACGCTCCGATGGGCCCGGTGGTGCTTCAGGTCCAGGCGCTGGGGTACGGAGCCGAGCTCATCACCGTTTCGGTGGAGCGGTCGACGGACGCCGTAGTTCTCGAACTCGAGCCCGACCCCATCGTCCTCGAGGGAGTGGAGGTGATGCACGACCGGCTGCAGTCTCGGCGGAACGCGGTGGGTGTCTCGGTGCGGACGTACGATGAGGAACGACTCGCCCGATCAGGAAGCGCCGACGTCCTCGACTTCCTCCGCCAGGAATCCACTTTGTGGGTTGCGGGCTGCCAGGACGACGTATCCGCAGCGGGAGGCTTCGAGCCCTTGGAGCACTGCGCGTGGGTCCGGGGCAGGGAGGTCCGCCCCACCGTCTACATCGATGAGATCCCCGTGCCTCAGGGACTGGACCAGCTCCTGACCTACCGGCCGTGGGAGCTGCACCTCATCGAGGTTTACCAGGGCGGGCGCCATATCCGAGCCTACACCCACCAGTTCATGGAGCGGGTCGCCGAGCGCCCAATGGCCCTGCTGCCCATCTTGTTGTTCTGAGGTGGCGCAGGTTCGCCCTGGCCAAGCCTAGGGACCGGGCGAGTTCACCCTCACCCTCCTCGATCTCGGTTGGAGGGGAGACACCCTTTGGATGTCCGATTTCGGAGGCACGTACTTCTTTGATCGCCGCGGAGCGCCGGAACGTCAGGCCCGGTTCGACGTCTTCGTTCCCGAAGAGAGCGGTCGCTTCACTCCCCACGTTCCCCTGGCCCAGACCCATCACCCAGGACGAGCGGGACCTCTTCACGGAGGCCTTCATCGAGGGCCGAAGCGACCCGCAGGCGGCACGAGACGCGATCACGTTTCCGGAGTATCACCGACCCGTACGCCGGATCGTGGCCGGGCATGACGACTCCATCTGGCTCCTCCGGGAACTGGACCTGGCGAATCGAGTGGATCTGTGGGAGGTCTACGATGCCGCCGGCGAGCTGGAAGGGAGGGTGGAGGTCCGGCAGGGGGAAACCCGTGGCGATCGGGCGCCCTGGTCCCAGCGACTGGACCTCCTTCGGGTGACCCGGGACGAAGCCTGGGGCGTCACGGCGGACGAGTTCGACGTCCCCTATCTCCACCGCTTCCGGGTGCGTCGGGACTGCTGACGGTACCCTTCCCGCAGGCCCCGGTCCTGGGGCGGGCGCCCTTGGTCCGTATTGTTCCTCTCGTCCGGGCGCCTGAGCAAGTGAACCGGCGACCGGACCCGGAGGCCCTTCGCTGGCACAACGAGGAACGGTTTCGAGGGTGAGGGCTGACCCACAAAGAGGGGTACACGGTCCCGTTCAACCCTTGACAACTTTTGCGTCCCGAACTTGGTGAGGTCCGGCACGCCGCCCCAGCGCCTCGGCTGGAGCCCCTGACGCCCCGCAGAAGCCCCGATCCGGCCGGGAGCCGGCTTTTTTCACCTCCGAGGGCCTCGGTGGCCGTCCTGCGCCAACCGAAGAGGGCCCGAACACCCCCGTTATATTGCAAGGTGCCCGGAAGGGGAGTCGGGAGCGCGAGTTCGAGCCTTCGAACAGGGGTGGAGAGGCCATGGGATACCGAGCAGCGGTGGGGAGTGGCGGGGGGTCTGGGACGTGGGGTCGGGTTCCGGCTCGGGGGTCGGCTGGGTCCCGGGGGCAGCCTGGGAGATGGCCGCCCGCCGCCGCCGCCCCCTCCTTTGGCACCCGCGTGGTGTGCGAGGCCGGGCCGGCGTACCGGAACGGAGACGGGGACCGCTTCCGCCTCCGGGGAGAGGAGCCGCTGAGCGAGGAGGAGGTG
>SKZC01000343.1 GCA_007127575.1 Gemmatimonadota bacterium | reverse complement strand
GGTGCCTTCCAGGCTCACGCAGGAGCAACCGCACGGTGGAGAACGACCGGGGCTAAGTTCGTGATCGGCTCCGCACCCGCGGCGCGGCAGCCGCCCACCGTCGAAGCCAGGAGCTCCAGGTCGATGCGTCCGAGCTTCGGATCGAAGACCTTGGCGCCGGGACTCGGACCTTACGACGCGGCCCCGGTGTCCACGCTCTCCTGGTCCGCCCGCAGGGAGGTGACCACCTGGTTCACGATAGCTGCGGCAGGCACGGCGAGGAATGCGCCGAGAACCCCCAGCAGGATCCCTCCCAGTGTGACGGAGAGGATGACGACCAACGGATGGAGACTGACGACCCGGCTGAGGATCATGGGCGCGAGCAGATTGCTCTCGATCTGCTGTACCACGAGAACGATTGCGGCGACACCGAGCCCCAGGGCGAGTCCTCCATGGGCGAACGCCACGAGCACGGACAACGCCCCGGCGACGACCGCCCCCACGATCGGGAACAAACCCCCGATGAAGGTGAGTGCCGCAAGGGGGATGACCATGGGGACGCCCAGCACCAGGAGGCCTATGCCAATCAGGACGGCATCGAAGAGCGCAACCAAGAGCTGGCCTCGAAAGTAGCCGCCGAGGGTCTCCCACGCGCCTTCGGCCAAAGAAAGCACGCGTTCGCGGGCGCTCGGAGCCACAAAGTTCACGGTCCCTGCGGCGAGCTCCCGGCCGCTTCGCAGGTAAAAGAATAAAATCACCACGAAAAGGAGGATCCCGGCTATGACCTCGACGGCCCCCAGGGTCGCGCTCATGACCCCTGAGGCCAGGTCGCCGCCGGTGTCGCCGTCTTCGTCCGAACCCTGTTCGATCCGGTCACGGAGCAAGTCGACCACACCGTCGATACCGGGAATCTGGAACTCCGGGAACGCCCGTTGGATGAGCTCCTCAACCGTCGCTATCCCTTCTCCCGCGGATTCGACCAGGTCGGGTAGATCGTCGACGACCAGCGTTCCGGCGGCCGACGCAAGGAGCGAGAAGAGCAGGAGCGAGCCGACCAACGTTACGATCGCCGCCAAGGTACGGGATAGGCGCCACTCCTCCAGGGTCCGGGCCGCCGGCACCAGGAGAGTGGCTGGAAAGAGGGCCAGGATCAGCGGTACGAAGAGGAGCGTCAGCTTCTGGAATACGAAGCCCGCCACTACGGCAAGCGCCAGAATACCGATGAAGGCCCAGGCCAACCGGCCGGCACGGCGTACGGCACGGGTATTCACGTCCCCTCGGGTCGCTGCTTGAGGTGGAGGATGGCCTCTCGCGTGGGTGCCCGAGCGTCACGACCCCCACGGGAGAAGCCCCAGCCGCCCCCGAAGAGGAGACCAAGGATGACGATGGCAAGGACGGCGCTAGTGCTTATTTCAGTGTTCCGTCGCCGAGAGCGAGATCCCGCTTGCCTGACCCGAAGGGGTCGGCATCGTCAAGATGGAGCCCACGGTCCCCTCGCACCATCGCTCGATAGGGGTACTGCCCGTGGGGGAACGATCCCTCCTCTTTCTAGTCCTCCTCGGCGGAATCCCGCTTGTGGACGTAGGCGGCGACCTGCAGCCGGGAGTTCAGGGTGAGCTTGTCCATGACGTTGCGCAGGTGGCTCTTGACCGTGTGTACCGAAATGTGGAGCCGCTTCCCGATGGCCTTGTTGCTGAGTCCTTCCGCGATGAGGTCGATGACCTCCCGTTCCCGCGGCGTCATCTTCACCCCGTCCCGGACTTTCGCCACACCGCTCTTGGCCACCTCCCTGGCAATCTCGGAGAAGAGTGTGGCGGCCATCTGATCCGGTAACACCTTGAGTCCCGATGCCACCGACCGAATGGTGTTCAGGACAACATCGAGCCGGGCATCCTTCATGATGAATCCGGACACGCCCGCGCTGACGAACTCCTGGAGCTCTTCGTGTGCCGGCAGGAGGTCCATCACGATGACTTTGGCATCCGGGAAATCCTTCAGCACGTCGCGAGCCACCCGCAGACTGTCCCCGTTCTCGAGTCCGAGGTCCAAGAGGACCACATGCGGGCTGCCCTCCAGCAGCACTTCGTGACCGTTGGGAGCTTGTGCAACCGCTTGGATGTCCGGGGCCCGATTGAGGACCGAGACGAGCGCTTCGCGCACCAGACGGTTGTCCTCGATCAAGGCAACTGTGATGACATCGCCGTGAAGGAAGGATGCCGCCGCTCGGGTCAGGGGTTCGAGCGCCCGGGCCCTAGCGGTCACGGTGCGACGAGGCTGACCCCGTCCAATGCCTGGATCACCTTCACCACCCCCAAGAAGCGGGAAACGGATAGGGGGTTTGGCGAACAGGACGTGTCCGGCCACCCCGTTCGCCTCTGGAAACCGGGAGGGCGCCGAATCGCCTGAGCCGCGCCTGTCTCGCTTTCCGTCTCCAGTAGATCCTACCGATGGGATTGCAGAGAATACGGGCCCGTGGTCCGGACGGTGGCGCGAAGCAAGGTCCAGCTCCGGGGGATCGTCCTGATGTCGAGGGATTCCGGCCCTCGGGAACCGCCGCACCGCTCTGGCCCGGTACATGCATAAGAAGGGGGCATATGCTGCCTGGCCCCATTCGGGACCCGAGGAGTCCAAATCAAGGGGAGGGTTTTCGTTCTGGAGGTCCAGCACTACGGAGAGGCTCGGACCGGGAGTGTCGTGTCCGCCAGGACGAGGAAGTCAGAAAATCCATTCGCATTATGGCACCACGCCCCCGAGAGAGGCCTCCCCTCCGGCCTCATTTCGGGGACGGCCCAATCAGGGTTCCCGGGTGGCTTCGACCCCTCCCATGTACCCGTACTCGTGGAGGCGGTTGTAGAGGGTCTTGAGGCTCACACCCAGGATCTCAGCGGTCCGGTCCTTCCTCTCCTCCATGTAGGCGAGGGTCATGAGAATGAGCTGCCGCTCCGCTTCCCGGATGCTGGTCCCCGGGTGAATGCAGATGGCCTGTGCGCCGGGTTCCGGATCCAGGCAGGGAAACCCCGATACCTCGTCGGGAACCGAGCCTACCTCGAGTTCCGGACCTTCCGACAGGAGGAAGGCGGTGTAGAGGGCGTTGCGCAGTTCCCGGACGTTCCCGGGCCATTCGTAGGCCTGGAGCATCTCCATGACCTCGGGACCGATGGACTTCCTCCGCCCCTCCCGCTCCCCGATCTCTTCCAGTATGGTCCGCGCCAGGAGAGGCAGGTCCTCCCGCCTCGCCCGGAGCGGAGGGACCTCCACCTCCAGGATCCTCAAGCGGTAGTACAGGTCCGGTCGAAGCTTCCCCTCCGCCACCGCCGACCGCGGTGGGCGGTTGGTCGCGGCAAGGATCCGCACGTCCACGTCAATCGAGCTTTCAGCGCCCAGGCGCACCACAGTCCCGGTTTCCAGGACGCGGAGAAGTTTGACCTGGAATTCCGGGGGCATTTCCGTGATCTCGTCCAGGAGCAAGGTCCCACCGTGGGCCTGCTCGAAGAGGCCCCGGTGCCGGCTCGTAGCACCCGAGAAACTTCCCTTCTGGTGCCCGAAGAGCTGGCTCTCCATGAGGTTGGGGGAGATCGCCCCACAGTTCACGGCCACGAACGCCCCGCGGCGGCGGGGACTGAGGTCGTGGATCGTCCGGGCCACTCTCTCCTTTCCAGAGCCGCTCTCGCCGGACACCAGGACCGAGGCCCTGCTCGGGGCCACCCGGGAGATGAGGTGGAAGAGCTTCTGCATTCGCGGGGAGGACCCATCGAGGTGGCCGAACCGTGCTTCCTCCGCACAAAGCTGCACCGTCGCCAGATCCCGGTTCTCGGCCACCGACCTGGCCACCTCCGACAGGATGGCCCCCACCCCTCCCCGATCGAGGGGGTCGTCCAGGGAGGACAGGAAGGACGGCAGGGGTTTCGCACGGGCGTCACGAGACTGCTCTACGGGACCCACCAGGACGGCAGACCCCCCCGCCGACCCATGGATCCGGTCCAGCAACACCTCTTTGGTCCGTCCCCCGAAGCAGCGGTCCAGGAAGAGAAGGTCTGGAAGCCGGGTTTCCAACTGGCTGAGGCCCGCCTCCGCGTTACTTGCCTGGGAGACGGTAAAGGCTTGGGCGCGGGCGACCTCCGCCAGATGGCTCCTGGCATCTTCATCCCGAACCACGATCAAGGCGTGGGGCATAGGGGCTCACATCGTTGGAGGATGAGGGGGCCGAAGCGTGGGACTCCCCGAGGACGGGTCCGGGGGAAGCACCAGCCGATGCAGCCGGGGGTTGAGGAGGGATAAGGAGCACCGGCCACGAAGCATGGATCGTCCGTCCCCCACTCGATAGAAAAATATTCCGGAAGGAGGGGGGCGACCATCATCCCGTCGCAGGATTTTCGGGTCACAACCAAAGGAACTGGTACGTCAGGGAGCCTCACCCGAAGGAAGTAGGTCAATCGAATAAGTCCCTTCCTCCACCAACCCCTCATCCATCGGGTGGCCCAGTTCTGAGCCGCACACCAGTCGGGCCGCGGACCCTGGTTTCGATCCGCGCATAAGACGCTGAGGCCCAGGGCGATCCGGTTGGCGATCGTCTGGAGGCCCGCCCCGAGGTGGGAACCAAAAAAGGCACCCGCAGCCGCCCCTCAGGGAAGCTCCGACGCCTTCCGAGGCCGTCCATCTGCCTCGGTGATCATGACCTGGCGACGGGGGTAAGCCGGCTTGATCCGTCCCTCCTGCGCAGGGTCGTTGAAGGCCTCCATCGCCGCCTTAGCCAGCTGCGATTTCCATATCCTCCGTTCGCGGGCATTGACCAGGTACCGGACGCTGAGGTCGGTCCAGGAATCGGCAAGGGAAACGAAGACCCGCGGCCCCCGGGGGATCGAACTCTCCAGGCGACGCTCGCGGAGGATCGCCTCGTAGGCCGCGGCCGGTTCCACCATCCCTTCCCCCAGGAGTTCCTCGGCGACGCCGCGCAGCACCTCCATCGCATGCCCCAGGTCCGATTCATTCCCGACGGGAATCGTCAATTCATCCCACACGAATGGAAAGTCGCGGGTGAAGTTCACGATGCTCCCCGTCAGGACCTCGTTGTTCGGGAAGGTGAT
>SKZC01000496.1 GCA_007127575.1 Gemmatimonadota bacterium | reverse complement strand
GGCGGCGCTCCAGGGGGGGCTCTCCCTCCACCCCGGAGACGTGGAGCGGGAGCTGCAACAGGCGGTGGGCCAGGAGGGGCTGGAGGTACTGGGCTCCCAGGAGCGGGAAAGACTCCACCTGGACCGGGAGCTGGACGGTCCGCTGCGCGAGGCCCTGGCGGATGAGCTCATGGTAGCACACTGCGACCTCGTCCCTGAACACGCCATCCCGGCCATGGCGCGGGTGCAGCGACTCAGGGACGCTTCCATGGCCCATGGCCTCCGGTCCGCCGCCGGCGAGTCCCCCACGGGTGAGGCCGTGCTGGTGGCAGGGCGGGGGCACATCCGCAATGACCGCGGCGTCCCCTGGTACCTGCGGGAAGGAGGCGCCGGAGAGCGGGTCGTCACTGTGGCCTTCGTTCAGGTACGGGACGGAGTCCAGGACCCGTGGGCGTACGTGAACGCCGGGGAGAACGCCGCATCGTCCGACGAGGTGGAGGGTCGGCCCCCCTTTGATCTGGTCTGGTTCACCCCTCGGCCCCACGACCGGGACCGCTGTGAGGAGCTCCGGGAACGCTTCGGCGGTGGGAGCTGAGCCCCTCAGCCAGGCTCGCCGTCCCGGCCTTCCAGATACGTATACCCCGCCAACCCCGCGATGTAGTCCGCGATGAAGGCATTGGCTTCGCTCCGCTCCAGCGACGTGCGGCGTCGTACTTTCTTCCGGAAGTTGGCGATGAGGCGGTCGCTATCGAACTGGACGTAGGAGAGGACGTCCGTCACCGTATCGCCGTGGAGGAGGTCCGCCACTTCGTAGTCGCCGTCCTCGGTGAGCCGGAGGTGGACCGCGTTGGTGTCGCCGAAGAGGTTGTGCAGGTCTCCCAGGATCTCCTGGTAGGCCCCGGTGAGGAAGATCCCGAGGATGTACGGTTGGCCCGCCCGGAGGGTGTGGAGCTCCAAGCTGTGCCGACCCTCCGGGTCCCCCACGAAGCGGTCGATCTTCCCGTCCGAGTCACAGGTCACGTCCTGGAGGGTCCCGCGCCGGGTGGGCCGCTCGTCGAGCCGGTGGATGGGCATGATGGGGAAGAGCTGGTCGATGGCCCAGGAATCCGGCACCGACTGGAAGAGGGAGAAGTTGCAGAAGTAGCGGTCCGTGAGGACGTCCTCCATCTCCGGAAGGATGTCCTCCCACTCCTCCGGATCCGATGAGGCCAGCTCCACGCCTCGGGTCATGATGGCCAGATAGAGTCGCTCGGCCAGGGCCCGCTCCGGCAAGCTCAGCACCCCGCTGTTGTACAGCGAGCGCATCCGGTCCTTCCAGTAGCTGGCGTCGTGATAGACCTCCCGGAGGGATCGCTCGTCCATCCCGTGCAACGTTTCCGCCAGGTCGTGGACCACCGTGTGCATCTCGTCCGGGATCTCGTCCCGGTGCTCCACGATCTGGGTCTCCAGATCGATGACGTTCACCAGGAGGAGGGTGTGGTGGGCCGTGAGGGCTCGCCCCGACTCAGAGATGATATGGGGCATGGGAAGCTCCTCTTCCCGGCACACCTCCGCCAGCGCGTAGACGATGTCGTTGGCATACTCCTGGATGGAGTAGTTCACGCTGGCGGCGTGGGCGGAGCGGGTCCCATCGTAGTCCACCCCTAGCCCGCCTCCCACGTCCACGTACCGGACGTCGATGCCCAGCTTCCGGAACTCCACGTAGTACCGGGCCACCTCGGTCATGGCCTCCTTCACGTTCCGGACGTCCGGGATCTGGGAGCCCAGGTGAAAGTGGAGCATCCGTAGAAGCTCCGTCCGGCCTGCGGACCGGAGCTTCTCCACAACCCGCATGAGCTCCGACGCCGAAAGCCCGAACTTGCTCTTGTCGCCGGCCGTCTCGGACCAGCGCCCCGACCCGGTGGAGGAGAGCTTGATCCGGACCCCTGCGGTGGGGGTGACGTCCATCTCCTCCGCCAGCTTCAGGAGGAGGTCCACTTCGGAGATCTTCTCGATGACGATGAGGACCTCGTGACCCAGCTTCTGCCCCATGAGGGCCAGATAGAGATATTCCTCGTCCTTGTAGCCGTTACAGATGATGAGGTGGTTCGACGTGTCGGAGAGGGCCAGTACCGCCTGGAGCTCCGGCTTGCTCCCCACTTCCAGCCCCACCCCGTAGCGGTCCCCGGCAGCCACCAACTCCTCCAGAACGCGACGCTGCTGGTTCACCTTGATGGGATAGACCAGGGTGTAGCCCCCGTCGTACTCGTACTCCTCCATGGCACGGGAGAAGCGGGTCACCAGGGTCTCGATCCGGGTGGCCAGGATGTCGGGAAAACGAACGAGAATGGGAAACCCCATCCCCTGGGCGGCCAGGTCGGAGGCGATCTCGAAGAGGTCCAAGCTGCGCTCCGGCTCCCGGGTGGGCTGCACGGTGACGTTCCCCTTCTCGTTCACGTCGAAGTAGCCCACCCCCCAACCCCGGATCCCGAAGAGCTCCCGGGCGTCTTCGATGCTCCAGCTCATGGATTTCTCCTGGAAGGAGGGGGCGGACCTGAGGGGGGCGGAAACGGGACGGACGCGGCAACGCTCATCGGTTCAGCGTCCGGTCCAGGTTCCGGAAAGCCTGCCGGATCCGCTCCTCGTTCTCCGTCATGGCGATGCGCACGTGCCCTTCCCCCTCCTCTCCGAATGCCCCTCCAGGACACATGGCCACTTCGGCCCGGTCGATCATGTCCAGGCAGAAGTCCACGGTGCGTCCCCCGTAGGCCTCCAGGTGGGACGGCGCAATGCGAGCCCAGACGAACATGGTGGCCTTTGGGGGATCCACCTCCCACCCGATTCGCCGGCAGTGCCGGACGATGCTGTCCCGCCGCCGGGCATACACCTCCGCCTGCTGCTCCACCTCCTCTCCACACTCCCTCATCCCCACGATGGAAGCGATCTGAATGGCCTGGAAGATTCCGTAGTCGTAATAGCTCTTGATCTCCGAGAGGGCACGGATCATCTCCGGATTTCCCACGCAGAAGCCGATGCGCCACCCTGCCATGTTGTACGCCTTGGACATGGTGGTGAATTCCACCCCCACCTCCTTGGCCCCCCGCGCCTCCATGAAGGAGGGAGCTCGGTACCCGTCGAAGCAAGTCTCCCCGTAGGCGAAGTCGGAGATCACCATGACCTGATGCCTCCGGGCGATGTCCACCACCTCCTCCCAGAACCCGGGCTCCACGCAGAGGGTGGTGGGATTGTTGGGGAAGTTCAGGATCATGACCTTGGGCTTGGGCTGGAGGTGATGGATGATCTCCTCCAAGCGGCGAAGAAAGGCCGCGTCGTTGCCCAGCTCCACCCCGATGACGCTGGCCCCGGCCAGAACCACTCCGTACGTATGGATCTGGAAGGCCGGGCGGGTGACGATGGCCGAATCTCCGGGCCCGAGGAGCGCCAGGCAGAGGTGGCTGAAGCCTTCCTTGGAGCCGATGGTGGCGATGACCTCCCGTTCCGGGTCCAGCTCCACGCCCCAGCGATGGCGGTACTTGAGAGCCACCTCCCTCCGGAGGTTGAACACCCCGGCGCTGGCGCTGTACCGCTGGTTTCGGGGGTCCCGAGCAGCCTCGGAGAGCTTCTCGACGATGACCTCCGGCGTGGGGTCCTTGGGATTCCCCATGTTCAGGTCGATGACGTCCAGCCCCGCTTTCCGCTTCTCATGGGTGAGCCGCTTGATCTTGCCCAGCATGTAGGGCGGAAGTCGCTCCAGCCGGTGGGCGGTCCGGATCTCCATGGACGCCGCCCCTCACCCCTGGAGGGGAGGATCTTCCGAGAGCGAGTCCAGCGCGGACCGGGCTCCCTGAAGGGCCACCCGCTCCATGTAGAGGTGCACGCCGGCCAACCCGCCCAGCTCGCTCCCTCCCCCGGCCCGTCCCGGCCCTCCGTGGAGGCTCTGGGGCACGGCCACTCCAGACCCCGGGGCGGCCTCGGCGGAAGCGTCGGACCCGATGTAGAGTCGTCCCTGGTGACTCCCACCCTCCCGGAGATACGCCGCGAGCCAGTCTTCGTCGTTGGAATAGAGGGAGTTGACGAGCATCCCTCCGCCCATCCCCACCACCTGGGCTGCCGACTCCGGCGAGCCGTCGTAGGGGAGGAGGGTGGCCACCGGGGCGAAGGCCTCCCGGCGGTGGACGGCCTGGCCCGGCGCCACTCCTCGGGCTCTCAGCAGAGTTGGCGCCAGGAAGTACCCCTTACCTGCCGGACTGCCCACTCCGTCCACGCGGCTTCCGGAGCCCACAACCCGGTCCGCCTCCCGGCTCAGCTCCGCCACGGCTTCCAGGGCGGACTGGAGTTGCCGCTCCGTGGCCAGCGGGCCCATGGTTACCGACGGATCTTCGGGGTTCCCGGTGACCACCTTCCCCAGGGCCTCGGCCAGCGCCTCTTCCACCCGGTCTACGGCACCTTCCGGGGCCAGGATCCGACGCACCGCCGTGCACTTCTGTCCCGCCTTCTGGGTGATCTCCCGGACCACATCGCGGACGAAGAGGTCGAAGACGGAACCGTCGGTGGCGTCCGGAGCCAGCACCGCCGCGTTCAGGCTGTCCGCCTCCACGTTGAATCGAGGATTCGCTTCGGCGATGTGGGGTTGGTGCCGGAGGAGCCTGGCCGTCTCCGCAGAACCGGTGAATGCCACCACGTCCTGGGATCCGACCCGGTCCAGCAGGTCGCCGGGAGAGCCGCAGATGAGCTGAAGCGTGCCCGGAGGGAGAAGCTGGGCCTCCACCATGCGCCGGACGCAGTGGACCGCGGCCCAGGCGGTGGCGCTGGCCGGCTTGGCGATGACGGGCATACCGGCCAGGAGGGCGCAGGCCACCTTTTCAGCCAGGCCCCAGACGGGAAAGTTGAAGGCGTTGATGTGGACGGCCACCCCTCGTCGGGGCACCCGCAAGTGGCGTCCCCAGAACCCGTCGGACCGAGAGAGGGGGAAGCCGTCGTCCTCCGGGAGGGCGTAGCCGCCGCCCAGCGAGCCGGCCAGCTTTCCGTAGTAGTGGAAGGCGTAGCTCCCCCCGTCCACATCGAAGGCGCCGCCCCCCTCCGTCGTACCGGTGTTGATCCGGGAGATCTCCAGCAGCTCCTCCCGGGCCTC
>SKZC01000219.1 GCA_007127575.1 Gemmatimonadota bacterium | reverse complement strand
TCCGGACCCAAGCTCTCTGGCCGCCGGGGCGCTTGAGTTCGTCGACGAACCGGACGACCCCTTCGGGCGGGCCGGAGATCCCTTCCGCGGAGGCAATCCCTTCGCAGGAGGCGACCCAGAGGAGGCGGACCTTCCCACGGGGGAGGAAGTAGATCCGGGAGCCGGGGACTCCCAGGGAGTGGAGACCGGGTTCTTCCTCATCCCCGAGGAGGGCGGGCCGCCGCTCTCCGCGCTTGCCGCCACCCGGGATGGTGTCCTCACCCTACGCGCCCCCTCCGGCCGGTACGTAAGCAGCTTGGAGGTTCTGGATCGCGGCGCCGGAGCCGCATGGAGGGCCCGGCAGGGGGTGACGGCCACTCCCATCACCCGCGGCCTCGCGGGGCTTTCCGACCTCCTCATCCTCCGGGAGGACGCGCCACTGCCCGAGACCCTGGAGGAGGCGATCCCACTGGCACGCCCTGGAGTGAGGGTCCGGCGGGACGAGCGGTTCGCCGTATCCTGGGAGGTATACGGACTGGCCGTCCAGGAAACGGCACGGATCACCCTGGGCTTCACACGTGGACGTCCGGGCTTTCTGCAGCGGGTAGGCGAGTTTCTGGGGGTCCTGGAGCCCGACGCGCCCGTGGAGGTCCAGTTTGATGAGACGGCCATGGACGACGTCCAGACGCTATTCCGGGCCGTCCACCTCACACTCCCCGACCTGGAACCGGGGGAGTACACCCTCCATCTTCGTCTGGAGCTTCCGGGGAGAGAGCCGGCAGTGGCGAGTCGCCCCATCGTGGTGGAGCCCTGACCGGACCCCCGTCCTATCCCGCTCCCTCCCCCAGGGGCACCACCGCTGGATCGGCCGCTCCCCCTCTTTTGGCCCGGCCCGGCGGTAGAGTTCCCCCGCCCCGGGGCAGGGCCGCTCCAGCCATGCACGTGAAGGTTGCGAGGACGGCCAGGGTCAGGAAGATGGAGAGGAAGCCTCCGGTCCCGTGGAGAAGGGCAATCATGGGCACGGCGAGCCCGCCCACCCCGAAGACCACGAGGAACTGGATCCCGTAGATCCGTCCCCGGATGTGCGCCGGCGTGTAGCGGGCGACCAGGGTCGCGCCGATGGGCACCTGGGCGAAGACGAGGATCATCACCGCAGTCCCGGAGGCGACCATGAGCCACCCCTGGCTGAAGGCGGCGAGAACCAGGGCCGCCGCCTGCCCGGCGGCGACCCACATGAGGAGGGGACGCACGGCGAGGCGGTCCAGGGCGACGCCCATGGCGATCTGCACGAAGGCGGCCACGGCGTAGACCGCCGCGGCGATGGCCCCCACAGCGGCCGTGGAGGCCACGAGCCCGGCGAGGCGCTCCTCCAGGACCCGGGGCAACGCCACCGTCACCGCGTTGAACTGGAGGGAGAACATGATGGTGGCCACCGCCAGGACGGCCAGGACCCGCCTCCATCCCGGACGCATCTCCTCCTTCGGCACACCCGCCCGGCTCTTCTTCCGGGGAGCCCTGCCGAAGCGACGGAGGAACAGGTGGTATCCGAGTCCCGTCGCCACCGCCAGGACCCCGGGAAGGAGGAAGGCGGAGCGCCACCCGGCCACGTCCACCAGAATCCCGGTGACGAGGGCGGCTCCCGCGACTCCCATGTTTCCCCAGACCCCGTTCACCCCGAGTCGGCGGCCCAGGGCCTCGGGGGGACCCTCCTCCACCACCATGGCGATCCCCACGGGGTGGTAGATGGCCCCGAAGACGCCGAGAAGGGTAAGGGCGGCCAGGAACTCCAGAGGTGTGCGGGCCAGGCCCGCCAGGGCACAGGCGAGTCCCATCCCCAGGAAGAAGACCAGGATCATCCCCTCCCGGCTCCAGCGGTCCCCGAGCCAGCCGGCGGGGATGGAGCCGACCCCGAAGGCGAGGAAGCCGGGGGTGGAGAGGGCCATGAGCTCCGCGTAGCTCAGGCCGAAGTGCCCCTCCATGGCGATGACCGCCGTGGCGACGATGAGGATGAACCAGTGATCGAAGGCGTGGCCGACGTTCAGGAAGAAGAGCCGACCTCGGGTGCCGGCGGGGGTGTCGGACGCCATCATCCTCCGCGTCCCTCCATGTGATCCTTCCCCTCCTCGAGCCGCCCCACCCCTTGGGCGAAACGGTGTGGGATGGATGGGATCCAAGCCGTCACATCCCTCTTTCGCGCCTCCACTTGCGTTCTCCCGGTGGTGATGTCCGCGGATCGTCTCCCCCCGCGCCGCGGCAGCGGGCCCCCATCCCTACCGCGCATGCTGGCGCGCTCGGGCGGACGCGGGCAATATAGGCGGAGTGGAGGGAAAGGGCCGAGAGAAAAGAGAGGGAGAACGGATGAACAACGACGGGAGAGCTAGACGGATGAAGGGCGGGCGGTGGACGGGGAGGGGGAGCGGACTTCTCGCAGCTCCGGTGGTTATGGCCCTGGCGGTGGGCGCGTGCGAAGTGGAGGAGGCCGGGACGTCCACTCCAGGCCAGACCGCCGTGGACTTCGAGGTGGATCCCCATTTCCCCAACACACTGCCCAACGACTGGATCCTGGGGCAGGTCTCCGGAATCGCGGTGGACAACCGGGATCATGTCTGGGTGGCCCACCGGCCCGTCACTCTCTCCGATCTCCGGGCTGGAGCGGCTCAGGATCCACCCGTGGCCATGTGCTGTGTACCCGCGCCACCCATCATCGAGTTCGACACAGAGGGGAACGTGGTTCAGGCCTGGGGAGGCCCCAGCGAGACGGGAGAGCACGAGTGGCCCCAGGAGGAGCACGGCCTGTACGTGGACGACGACGACAACGTCTGGGTGGGGGCCGGGGCCGCGAACGGGCAGATCAGCGGCCACTACATACTCAAGTTCAGCCGTGACGGGGACTTCCTCCTCCAGGTCGGTGAGGGCGTCGGTCCCGAAGCCATGGGCGGAAGCAACGACACAGAAACCCTGGGCGGCCCCGCCGCCATCCACGTCGATACGAACGCGAACGAAGTCTACATCGCGGACGGGTACCAGAACCGGCGGGTCATCGTGTTCGACTCGGAGACAGGCGAGTATCTTCGCCACTGGGGCGCGTACGGAAACGAGCCTTCCGATGACCCGGACGCTCCGGCCAGTGAACAGTTCCAGGGTCCCGTCCACGGCGTCGCCGTCTCCGACGACGGGCTGGTTTACGTGGTGGACCGCTCGGAGAACCGGCTGCAGGTCTTCGAGACGGATGGGACCTACGTGGATGAGCTGGTCATCCGGCCCGAGACCCTTTCCATGGGATCCACCTGGGACGTGGCCCTTTCCACCGATCCCGACCAGACGTACCTCTACATTCCCGACGGGGTGAACAAGACGGTGTGGGTCGTGGACCGACGGAGCCTCGAGGTGGTGAACAACTTCGCCCGCGGCGGACGGTGGGCCGGAGAGCTTGGGTGGGCGCACAACGTGGCCGTGGACTCCCAGGGCAACGTCTTCGTCAGCGAGGTGGAGACGGGGAAACGCTTCCAGAAGTTCGTGCCTCGGCCCTGAGAAGCTACCTCAGCGTCCCCTCAACACCTCCTGGATCGCCCCGGTGATGGTGTCGGGGGTGAAGGGCTTCGGGACGAAGGCGATGTCGAGGGGGAGCTTCTCGGTCCGTCCCGGCGAGCCCTCGGCGTAACCCGACATCACGACGACGGGCAGGGCGGGACGCAGCTCGCGGAGTCGGTCCACCAGCTCGAGCCCGCTCATTCCCGGAAGCCCCAGGTCGGAGAGGACGGCGTCGACCCGCTCCTCCTCCGTCAGGAGCTCGATCCCACGTTCTGCGTCGCCGGCCTCCAGCACCTCGAGTCCTTCCTTCTCCAGCACCTTCACCACCACCTTGCGCACCGCCGGATCGTCCTCGACCACCAGGACCCGGCCCGCGACCGGGCCCTCGGCCAAACGGTGAGCCGGCTTCGGAGGGGGAGAGGGGTCCTCGACCACATCGCTGTCCACCGGAGGAAATCGCAGGTAGAAGGTGGACCCCCGCCCCAGTTCGCTTTCCACATGGATGCTGCCCCCACTCTGCTTCACCGTGCCGTAGGCCATGGCGAGGCCGAGCCCCGTTCCCTTGCCCTTCTCCTTCGTCGTGTAGAAGGGCTCGAACATCCGCTCCCGGACTTCCTCGGCCATCCCGACTCCCGTGTCCGAGACCGTCAGGACCATGTACCGCCCCGCTCGCAGCCCGGGGAAGGGCTCGGCGTCGGCTTCGGTGAGCTCCTCTTCCTGGACCGAGAGGGTGAGGGCTCCTCCGTCGGGCATGGCATCCCGGGCGTTCAGCGCCAGGTTGAGGATCACCTGCTCGAGCTGGTTGGGATCCACTCGGACCGGCGGTAGGCTATCGGGTATGCGATAGACCACCCGTACGTCCTCGCCTATCAGGCGTTCGATCAGCCCCCCCGCCGTCCGGACGACAGCCGCGAGATCCACGAGCCGGGGTTGCAACACCTGCTCGCGACTGAACGCCAGAAGCTGGCCAGTGAGGGTCGCTGCCCGGTCCGCAGCGGCCTGGATCACCTCGACCTCCTCGGCGGTGGGGCCTGGGGGAAGGTCCAGGAGGAGGAGGCTGGTCTGGGCCCGGATGACCGTGAGGAGGTTGTTGAAGTCGTGGGCGATCCCCCCCGCCAGCCGGCCCACTGATTCCATTTTCTGCATCTGCCGAACCTGGCGCTCCAGGGTCACGCGCTCGCTCACGTCCCTGGAGGTGACCAGGATACCCCCCACTGCGGGGTTCCTCAGGAGGTTCCGGCCCACGGACTCCACATGCCGAACCTCCCCCGCCTTCGTGATGATCCGATGCTCGACTCGTACCGTGCGATCCTCTTCGGTACCGAGCTCCTCAAGCCCCCTGCGGACCGCTTCCCGGTCTTCCGGGTGCACGATCTCCAGGGCGTTCATCCCTTCGAGCTCCTCCCGGATGTATCCCGTTACCGGATGGACGGACGGACTCGCGGTCTGCACGATTTCGCCCTCCGAGAGCACGAAAATCGCGTCCGAGATCTCTTGGCTCAGAGTACCAAACCGCTCCTCTGCCCGCCTCCGCTCGGTCACGTCCCTCGCCACCCCGATGACGCGGACCACCTCGCCCT
>SKZC01000090.1 GCA_007127575.1 Gemmatimonadota bacterium | reverse complement strand
TTCCTGCGCGAAGCCCACGGCATCAACGCCGTCCACGGTCGCATGCCCTCCATCGCCACCGGGGCCCAGGCAGTGAATCCGGAGCTCACGTACATCGGGGTCTCGGGAGACGGGGACTCCCTGGCTATCGGGCTCGGACAGCTCTGCCACGTGATCCGCCGGAACGTGGACATGCTCTACGTGCTGGAGAACAACGGGGTGTACGGCCTCACGAAGGGGCAGTTCTCGGCCTCCTCCGACGTAGGGAGTCGAGCCAAAAGGGGGCAGGTGAACCGCCAGGAGCCCATCGACCCGGTTCTCCTGGGCCTCTCCCTGGGAGCCACCTTCGTGGCCCGGAGCTTCAGCGGCGACAAGGCCCAGCTCGTGCCCCTTCTCAAAGCGGGGATCCGCCACCGGGGGTTCGCCCTGGTGGACGTGATCTCGCCGTGCGTGGCCTTCAACGACCACGAGGGATCCACGAAGAGCTACCGCTACACCCGAGAGCACCTGAAGGAGGCGGTGGAGGTGGACCTCATCCTTCCCATGGCCGAGATTCAGGCCTCCTACGAGCCGGGAGCGGCCCGGCAGGTGACCCTTCCCGACGGGAGCCTTCTCCGGTTTCGGAAGGTGCCGGACGATTTCGACCCTTCGGACCGGGACCAGGCATACGCCTACGTCCGGGAGCGCCAGCGCGCCGGAGAAATCCCCACGGGCCTCCTCCACCTGGCTTCCACCGCCCCGGAGCACCACGAGGTTCTGGGCATGGTGGACACTCCCCTCGTGGATGTGCCCTACGCTGACCTCTGCCCTGGAGCCGACGCGCTGGATGAGCTGATGGAGAGCTTCCGGTGAGGGAAGGGGCGCGGGAGAGGATCGAGGTCTCGCGGACCCATCAGAGTAGAGTCTCTACCGAAGAGCCCTCTGAGCCGCTACGTAGTCCCGGAGGACCCCCGTCTCCGTCTCCAGTTGCCGGAGTCGGTGCTTCACCAGGTCTCCTACCGAGATCACCCCTTCGATTCCCTTGCCGTCCACCACCACCAGGTGGCGCAGGCGGTCGCGGGTCATGCGGGCCATGACCTCATGGAGTGGGTCGTCGGCCTGACAGGTGGGGGCGGGGCGGCGCGCCACGTCCTTCACCCGAAGGTTTCCGATTCCGTCCGGGTGTTCGTCCACCACTCGAACCACATCCCGCTCGGCGAGGAACCCCACCGGCGAGTTGTCGTCGGCCACCACCGGTAGACCTCCGATGTTGTGTTTCATCAGGAGGCGCACGGCGCTGGAGAGGCTCGCCCCCGCCTCGATGGTGACGGCTTTGGGGGTCTTGTTCTGGAGCAGCGAACGAACGGCCATGACGCACCTCCTGCCAGGATGGGATCCAACCACCAGCGGGGATTTTCAAGATAGGATCGCTGGGGCCGTACCACCATGAAAACCGTGCTCCAGGTGCCGGGGAACGGCGAAAAAAAAGCGTGGCACTAGGCGATCGGGTCGCGTATCTTCAAGCTTGGCGCACTCCCAACCCGGGATCCTCCGACGCCTTTCCGTGATTAAGGAGTGCGGAGGTCCGGGACTCCGGGCGTCTTCGGCTCACCCCATCTGGAGCACACCATGAGCGACCTGGACACCATTCTCGTCACCGGAGCCACCGGCAATCAGGGAGGAGCCATCGCACGGGAACTTCTGGCTCGCGGGCACCGGGTCCGGGCCATGACCCGCAACCCCGATGGTGAGGCGGCGAAAGCCCTCACGGAGGAGGGAGCCGAGGTCGTTGGAGGAGACCTGGACGATCCCGAGTCCCTCAAGGCCGCTTTGGAAGGAGCCTGGGGCGTTTTGGGGGTCCAGAACACGTGGGAAGCGGGGGTAGAGGGAGAGGAAGAACAGGGCATCCGCCTTGCGGAGCTGGCTCGCCAGGCCGGGGTGCATCACTACGTCTACCAGTCCGTGGGTTCGGCCCACCGCTCCACGGGGATCCCTCACTTCGACAATAAGGCCCGGGTGGAGGAGCGGATCCGGTCGCTGGACTTCCCATCCTTTACCATCGTTCGACCCGTCTTCTTCATGGAGAACCTGGCGAGCCCATGGTTCAAGCCGGGAATCGACGAGGGGACGTTGGCCATCGGGATGAAGCCGGAGACCCGACTCCAGATGATCGCCGTGAAGGATATCGGCTTTTTCGGTCTCAAGGCCTTCGAAGATCACGAGGCATGGAACGGCCGAGCCGTCGACATCGCCGGAGACGAGCTCACGGGCCCCGAGGCGGCGGCGATCCTCAGCGAGGTCACGAATCGGAAGATCACCTTCCAGCAGGTCCCCATCGAGGACGTCCGATCCTTCAGCGAGGAGTTCGCCATCATGCTGGAGTGGTTCGACGCCGTGGGCTACGACGCGGACATCTCCGCGTTGAAGAAGGAGTTCGGCTACGAGCCGCTCCGCTTTCGCGATTGGGCGAGGCAGCAGGATTGGAGGGCTTGAGGGGAGGAGGGGGGGTCCCAGGGAACCTTTTCCAGCCCTCAGAGGACACCGCGACGAGGACACTGCCATGGAGATGGAAGGTGTTGTATCCCGCGACGGTACGAAGATTTCTCTTCGCAGAACCGGGATCGGCCCTCCGCTCCTCTTGATCCACGGCACCACTGCGGACCACAGCCGGTGGGATGCCATCTCACCGCCCTTCGAGGACATCTTCAGCGTCTACGCCATGGACCGACGAGGCCGGGGGGAGAGTGGCGATGCTCCCCCGTACGCCCTTGAACGCGAGGCCGAGGATGTGGCGGCAGTGGTGGACGGCATCGGGGAGCCCACCGCCGTCCTGGGCCACTCCTACGGCGCCCTGGTCGGTCTCGAGGCCTCGCTCCTCACCTCGGGAGTGAGTCGCCTCGTCCTGTACGAACCTCCGATCCTACTGGGAGATGCGGACCCTCATCCCGCGGACGTGCCGGAGCGAATGGCTCGTTTCATCCAGGAGGGAGCGTTGGAGGAAGCCCTCCTCGTTTTCTTTCGGGAGGTGGTGGGGATGCCCGAGCATGAGCTCGCGTCCTACCGGAAGCTCCCAGCCTGGCCGGTGCGGATTCGCCTGACGCCCACGATCCTCCGGGAGATGGAGGCGGAACGGTCCTATAGGTTCGATCCGGAGAGATTCAGCCGGTTGCAGGTTCCCACACTCCTTCTCCTGGGAGGTGACAGCCCAGCCCTCTTTCGGGAGGCACTGGAGGCCGTGGATTCGGCCCTTCCCGAAAGCCAAATTCGGACCCTGCCCGGCCAGCAACACATCGCCATGGATACGGCCCCGGAGCTCTTCCTGCGGGAGTCCTTGGCGTTTCTTCATGGTCAGAAGGCTGTCGAAGCGGAGAGTCCACCGCTCAGGCGGGGCCCACCTCCCGCTGCGACCTGACCGTTCCTACGTGGAGGTCCGCCTGATGGTTCCCGGCGCCGATCGGGGTTGGGGGCCTCCGGTCGTACGCGGAGGACTCTCCGTATCGCGGTGCTTCGAAAGGGCGGCCACGGTGTCGAATCACCGGGGTGCTGCACCGACCCTACACAGTGTAGACCGACTGCACAGGGGCGCCCCGACGGATGGGCGTCCACTGGCCCAGGTCGTGGGTTCGGAGAGAGTCAGGGGATCTGATTGGTTGCCCCCTCAGGGCCCCTAGTCGTGCAGGCGTGTGACCCGAGGAGCCCTTGCTGGGCCGCAACCCTCGCGAAGCAGTACGCACCTCCTCGCTGGCACACAACCGGCGAACCTCCTATCGGCAATCGGAATGCTCCACCTCCCGAAATCTTCTTCCCGATTGGATGGATCTATGGACACGGATCTAATACATGAAGGTCATTCCCATGGCTGACGAATCGATGCCGCTGGTGACCGTGGGGATCTGCACGTACAACCGGGCCGACGGATTCTTTCCCGCGGCCCTTCGGAGCGCTTTGGACCAGACCTATCCCGAGCTGGAGATCGTCGTTTCCAACAACCACTCCACGGACCATACCGAGGAGGTGGTGAAAGACTTCGACGATCCCCGCATCCGGTACGCGAAGCAGAAGGAGAACATCGGTCCCGGCAACAACTTCAACGCCTGTCTCGCCGAGGCTCGTGGGGAGTACTTCCTCCTTCTCCATGACGACGATCTCATCGACCCGGACATGGTGGAGGTGTGTATGGAGGCCGCCGGGGGAGACACCTCGGTGGGCGTAATCCGGACGGGCACCCGCGTCATCGACGGTTCCGGGGAGATCAGGTCCATCTGAGGCGTTACAGGTACGGACTGGCTGGGCCCCCGCTTGTACGAGCCGGATCTTAAGGAGGTTTTCCGGGGGGCCCTCTCACCTTCCACCCCGGATGTCCACTACGTCACCGAGTTCCGATATCCGGAGCGAGGAGGGTTCGCCGGATTCCTGGAGGGATTCGCTGCGGAGACGGACCTTCGACTGGGATGGGAGGTGACGCGGATCGATCCTGTGACGCGGCAGGTCCACATGGCCTCGAAGCCTCCAGTGGCATACGAGCACCTCATCTCCTCCATCCCGTTGCCGGAGCTCATCCCCATGATCCAAGGGGTGCCCCACGACGTCGTGGAAGCGGTGGGGCGCCTGGCCGCCACCGAGTGCGTGGTGGTGAACGTGGGGATCGACCGGGAAGACGTGGCCGACACCCACTGGACCTACTTCTATGACCCGGAGATTTCGTTCGCCCGTCTCAGCTATCCTAGCCGCTTCGCTCCTGCCAACGCTCCCGAAGGCACCGGGAGCTTTCAGGCTGAAGTGTACTTCTCCGAGAAGTACCGGCCCCGCCGCCATGCTCCGGGAGAGTGGATCGATCCGGTGGTGGCGCACCTTCGGAAGGCGGGGCTGATCCGGGATGACGACGAGATCCTCCTGACCTGTGCTTGGCTCATCCCTTACGCCAACATCATCTTCGACCTGGATCGGGCCGCTGCGTTGGAGACCGTCCACGGCTTTCTCCAGGACGTGGGGATCCGATACTGTGGTCGGTACGCACTGGGGCTACCATTGGACGGACGACGCCTTCAAGAGCGGAGAGGGAGCGGCCCAGGAGGTGCTGGACTCCATCTACACCGGGAGCGGAGTGACTCCCTGATTGCGTCGGTGAAGTCGGATTGAGGAGCACGGTCATGAACGTGGACGCGCACGGGGTCACCATCGAGGTCCAGGAAGGAGACATCACCCGTCAGGAGGACATTGACGCCGTGGTGAACGCGGCGAATCGGGAGCTGAGGACCGGTGGGGGGGTGGCTGGAGCCATCCACCGGGCGGCGGGCCCGGGACTGGAAGAGGAAGCTCGTCCTCTGGCGCCAATCGAGCCCGGCGAGGCGGTGATCACCGGGGGCCACGACCTTCCGAATCCGTGGGTCATCCACTGCCTGGGGCCCGTCTACGGTGAGGATCGTCCGTCGGAAGAGCTGCTGGCTTCCTGCTACCGGAACGCGCTCCGCCTCGCCGAAGAGCACGGCATCGAGTCGGTGGCCTTCCCAGCCATCTCCACCGGAGCCTTCGGGTTTCCCATGGAAGAGGCCGCCCGAGTGGCCCTCCGGTCCGTTCTGGATGAGGCTCCAGGCCTGGATTCCGTGCGGACCATTCGGTTCGTTCTCTGGGGGGAGGACGCGTTGCGGGTCCACCGAGGCGCGCTATCGGACCTTCAGGGATAACCGGAGAGGGTCACCTCACGGTCCCGCTTCCAGCTGCTCTCGAGGTACGGGGGGGTGCGGCCGTTGGGAAGACAGCCAGGGGGGAGATGCGTCGAAGTCGTACTCCCCCAGGATCCAGACCGGGGTACCCTCCTCCAGGACCTCCCACCCCCTCTCATCCAGCGTCCACCCGTCGCCCCACTCGTAGATCCAGCGGGCGTCCTCCTCCAGGAGCCGAACACATGCGTGGCTGGCCGGCTCTCCCGGAAGCTCATACTGGTGGAAGGAGATCCCCCGTTCGTTGTGGAAGTTGAAGTACCACTCCAGGTACCACTCCGGGTTTACCGTGCTGTGCCGACCCCTGGATCTCCAGGTCAGGAAGAATCGCCCGGTAGGGGTAGGGTGATCCCTTCTGCCGGTGCTCACCGGCCCCCATCGTACGAGCCGGCCGTTCTCGAAGGCCCCGAAGACTTGCAGGGGCTGATGCACGACCAGGAGCTTCTCCATCGCCTCCTCGGAGGGGAATTCTTGGGGGAAGGGACTGTGCGCCATGGGATTCAGCTCCCATGGCTCCGGGACCACGACCTGGTCCATCCGACCGATGCGCTCTCCGTCCACACGGTTCAGCATCTGGAGGACACGGAGCTCCTCGGCGGAAAGGTCGTCCTCCAGGACCTCCGCTGAGGGTCGAAGCTGATACGTGATGGATGCGGGTTGCACCGGCGCTCGGTCTTCAGCCCACCCACTGCCCAGCGCCACCGGAAGAAGGAGGATGAGGCCGAGCTTCAGCGCCCGTTCCTCCTCGGGAATTCTCACCCTCAGGAGGAGGAGGGCGTTGAGAACGCCGGCCACCACGGCGGTGACCCAGGCGCCGAACAGCATGGGCACGGCGAAGAGCTCGATGGCCACGGCCACGTAGTTGGGGTGTCGGATGAAGCGGTAGGGGCCGTGCCGCACCGGGGGCCGGCCCGGAAGGACCAGGATTCGCGTGGTCCAGCGGGGCCCCAGGATGAGGATGGCCCAATAGCGTAGTCCCTGGGCGAGGATGAACAAGCCCGTCCAGATGGGCCAGGTCGGCGCGAGCTCCGGACCCCGAAGCCACGCCTCCAGCGACCAGCCCAGGAGCCAACCTCCGTGGAGAAGGAAGAACAGGGGGTAGTGGGCCTTCCCGTGCTCCACGGCTCCCTGGGCCCGGGCCCACTCCTCGTTCCTTCTTGACCGTCTCAACTCCGTCAGCCGCTGGGCGACCACGAGACTCAGAATCCCCAACCAGATCCAGCCGCCCAGGGCTTCGCTCATCTCACCAGCGGAAGAGAACGGCTTCCGCCGAGAATCCGGGTCCCAAGGACATGAGGATACCGGGCTCGTCGGAGGGCGGTGAGTGAGAGAGAAGCCGGTGGAGCACGAAGAGGACGGTGGCGCTGGACATGTTGCCGTAGTCCCGGAGGACCCGCCGGGGAAGATCGAGCCTTCCGGGCTCCAGCTCCAGGGCGTCGGCGAAGGCCGTCAGGACCTTGGCGCCCCCCGGGTGCAGAAGGAAGTGGAATAAGTCCGAAGGCTCCAGGTCCGCCCGACGTGCGGCGGCGGCGGTGACGGCGGGGGCTACCTCCCGCACGAGACCGGGAATGCTCTTGGAGAAGATCACCCCGAGACCCTCCTCCTCCAGCGACCAACCCATCACGTCCTGCGTATCCTCGAAGAGGTGGCTGTGGTGGTTAAGGAGGGCGGGCCCTTCTCCTTCCGGACCCACCACCGCCGCGGCAGCCCCGTCCGCGAACAATGCCGTGGCGATGAGGTTCGCCGGGCGCCGGTCCTCCCGGAGGAAGGTCACGCTGCAGACCTCCACCGCGATGAGGAGCGCGGGCTCCTCATTTCCCCGGACCCATGACGCGGCATGGGCGAGGCCTGCGGCCCCTCCGGAACAGCCCAGGCCCCAGATGGGGAGTCGGCCCACGTTCCGGGACAGGCCCAACCGTTGAACGAGAACGCTATCCAGACTCGGGGTCGAAAGCCCGGTGGAGGAGACCAGGACGATGCCCCCGAGACGAGAGGGGTCGATCCCGGCGGCCTGGATAGCTCCGCGTCCGGCCTCTTCCGCCAGGTCCAGGGCCGTGGTCCGGTAGATCTCGTTCCTTTCGGGGAAGGTACGGGGAGTCGCGTACCAGTCCGGCGGCCGTACCAGATGTCGGCGCTGGATGCCCGCGTTGTGGAACGCCCCCAGGAGGCGCTCCGTCTCCGGAAGGCTTCGGGAGAAGAGGGAGCGTGCGAAGTCCACCGCCTCCTCCTGGGTCACGACATGGGGAGGGACGGCAGTGGCGGTACCCCAGATCTTTGGCGTCACCCCTGAACTCCTCCCCGGTCCCGGAACAGAGCCTCCCCTCCCTATCCAAGACCCCGGTTGCCCTGGACTCGGTCCCCCGGCGAAGACGCATCGTGGAGATTCCCCGACGGATGCCGGGCCGGAATCACCTGCAGATATCCGTTGGAGGACAACACCTTCATGGGTGTGCCGAAGAGCTCCGTGACCCGGGCGCTGGTGAGCACCTCCTTTTTTCGTCCGTCACCGATGACCTGCCCTTCCCTCAGAAGGACGGCCCGCTGGACCTCCGGGGGGATCTCATGAATGTGGTGAGTCACCAACACCACCGTGGTTCCGGCTCGAATGAGACTCCGGATCGTCTCGACGTATTGGAAGCACGCCTGCGGGTCCAGGCCGCTGGTGGGCTCGTCCAGGACCAGCACCTCCGGGTCGTGAACGAGGGCCCGGGCCAGGAGAAAGCGCCGCTGCTCTCCGGTGGACATCTCCCCGTAGCGTTTGGCACCCAGCTCCGTGACGCCGAGCTCTTCCATGACCTGGTGTGCACGCTTCCGCTCCTCCTCATCGAACCGGTGATGAGGCCGCGCTCCTGGCGTGGCATAGTATCCGGAAAGGACCACATCCCGGCCCGTCGCCCGTGAGTCGTACGCTTCCTGAAGGTCGGATGAGACCATCCCCAGCCGGGTCCTGAGTTCCCAGACGTTCCACCGGTCCTCTCCAAAGAGACGCAGGCGAGTTTCGTCCCGGGGCTCGGGATAGATCTCCCGGGAGAGGAGCTTGAGGAGGGTGGTCTTTCCCGATCCGTTGGGGCCCAGGATCACCGTGCTGGCCCCCGGGTGGATCTCGAGGGAAAGCCCGTGGAAGACCCGCGTGGACCCTCGCCACGCCGTTACGTTCTTGATTTCGGCGATGGGGGGAGCTCGTCTCGTCATGGCGGTGTCGGGGCTGCGGTATCAAACCGGGTTGGAAGGTTCTCGGGGACTACACCTTTCTGGCCCAGGTTCTCCTCTCGTGTTCCTTTCCAACAACGAGGTTCGCCGGATCGACCCGGCCACCGCCAAGTAGACGCGGAGACGGAAGGATGACCAGCCCCATCATGATACAAGAGCTGAGGGTCCGTTGTGGGAAGCCGGTGGAGGTGGATTGCCTGTCCGTGGGGCCCTCATGACCGGAGCGGCCATGGAATTCGGCATCCTCCTGCTCCTGGTGGCCATCAATGCGGTGCTCGCCGCATCCGAAATCGCGGTGGTCACGGCTCGTAAGGTCCGACTTCGAATGAGGGCTGAGGAGGGGGACGCGGCGGCCGCCGCCGCCCTTGCCCTGGCGAACGAGCCCGGCCGGTTCCTTTCCACCGTGCAGATTGGGATCACCGCCATCGCCGTGGTGGCCGGGGCCTTCGGGGGCACCCGGGTGGCCGGCACCCTGGCGGAGCCCCTGGCTGGGGCCGGTGTCCCCCCCTCGCTGGCCCCGGAGGTCGCCCTGGTCCTCGTGGTGGGGCTGGTGACGTTCCTCACGGTGGTTCTGGGGGAGTTGGTTCCCAAGCGCCTCGCCCTCCAGGACCCGGAGAAGGTGGCGTCACGCGTCGCAGGGGGCATGCGTCTCCTGGCCACGGCGGCGGGGCCCCTAGTTCGGATCCTGGAGGGAGCCAGCGACCTGGTGCTCCGGCTCGTGGGCCGTCACCACCGGGACGAGCCGGACGTGACGGAGGAAGAGATCCGGGGGATGATTGCCCACGCCACCGAGACCGGCGTTCTGGAGGCTACGGAGCAGCAGATCACGGAACGCCTCTTCCGCCTCAGCGACACCTGGATCGGCGCCCTCATGACGCCCCGGGACGACATCGTTTGGCTGGACCGCGGTCAAGGCCCCGAAGAATGGAAAACAGGTCTGGGAAAGGTGGAGCACACCCGGTACCTGGTAGCTGACGGAGACGTGAACCAGACCGCGGGCTACGTGAAGGTGCAGGACCTTCTGGCGCAGCTCCTCTCCGGCGACGATCTCCGGCTGGACTCCCATCTTCGAACGCCCCACTCCCTCCCGCAGTTCACCCCCGCCTTTCGTCTCCTGGAGCTGTTCCAGTGGTCAGGGGACCATATGGCTCTCGTCATGGGCGACCGCGATGAGGTCCTGGGCCTGGTCACCCTGAACGATGTGCTGGAGGGGATCGTAGGCGACCTCCCCACCGCCGAAGAGGTGGCTCCCCCGGAGGTCCTGGAGCGGACCGACGGGTCCTGGCTGCTGGATGGTCTCCTGCCCATGGACCGGTTCCTGGCCACCTTCCAGGAGGATGCACCTGAGCTGTCCAGGTTCCCTACCGTCCACTCCTTCGTGGTGGAGCAGTTGGAGGGTCAGCCACATTCCACTGCAGCGTTTCGCTGGAGAGGATTCCGTGTGGAGGTGGTGGACATGGATGGAAGCCGGGTGGACAAGGTGTGGGTCACCCGGGTCTCCGGCGACACGCCCCCCGACGACTCCGAGCGTACCGACGGGTGACGGGGCCCGAATCGCGGTACCCGAGGCTTGGAGCCGGCTCGCCGTGGCAGCTATGCGGGGGCCGGCTCGATGTTCTGATTCGACCGGAAGACGTTTTCCGGATCGTAGATGGCCTTCACGGCCCGGAGCCTGTCCAGGTTCGGGCCATACGCTCCGGTCAAAGCCTCCGGCGGCGCATCGTCCTCCAGGTAGTTCACGTAGCGCTCCGGGCTCAGGTAGGACTCCATGGCCGAATACGTCCCACGGGCCCACGCCACGCAGCGGTCGCTCAGCTTGGGGTCGAGCCACTCGGAGACGGCGCCGAAGTTGAAACCGTCCTTCCGGTGCGGATAGGCGGTGGCGTCCACCGGAACCCGGCTCACCTCGCCATGGAAGTGCTCCAGGAGGATGGCATCCATGGGGGAGGGCGCCTCGGAAAAGCACTCCACGAGGGTGTCCAGCGCCTGGTCGGAGAGCTCGCTCACCATGCTGGTCTTCCAGTAGTTGGAGGCGCCCTTCGGGTACGCCGGGTCCATCAGGGTGTTCACGGTCTCGTAGGGCATGGGTTGCAAGGCGTCCACCACCGGAGAACCGAATCCTCGCACGGTCTCCACTACGGTGTCGTCGGTCCCCGGCGGTCGGAGGTCGCAGAGAGCGATGGCGCCCAGCTTGGTCCCGGAGCCGTCGGGAGCGTGAACCAGGGCTCCAAAGGCCACGACCTCGTCGGGCAACGTCTCACACAGATCTCGGTAGAACCGAAGGAGCTCGCCGGCATCATCGATGGGGTGTGCCATCAATCCCCCGGTCACGGTGGACACCGGATGCAACCGGTACTCGAAGGAGGTGACGATCCCGAAGTTTCCGCCCCCGCCGCGGAGGCCCCAGAAAAGGTCCGGTTCGTTCTCCTCATCGGCGGTGACCACCCGTCCATCGGCCAACACGACTTCGGCGGACACCAGGTTGTCCACCGCGAGGCCGTATTTTCCCATGAGGTAGCCCAGGCCCCCACCGAGGGTGAGTCCGGCGATCCCCGTGGACGACACCACGCCTCCGGTGGTGGCCAGCCCGAAGAGCTGCGTTTCGCGGTTGAACTCCTTCCAGGTGAGCCCGGCCTCGGCCCGTGCAACCCGCCCTTCCGGATCCACGTGGATGCCCTTCATCCGGGAGAGGTCGATGACCAGGCCGTCATCCAGCACCGCCCTCCCGGCCACGTTGTGCCCGCCCCCTCGAACCGAGATGGGGAGACCGTGTTCCCGGGCGAAGGCCAGGGCGTCCACGACGTCGGCGGTGCCTCGGCAGACCGCCACCAGCGCGGGACGTCGATCGATGGCGCCGTTGTGGACCTTTCGCTCTTCTTCGTATGCCGGGTCCGCAGGGCCCACCAGGTTGCCGGCGAACCGGCCTCTGAGATCTTCAAGAGCTTCGGACGGTAGGGAGCCGAGTGCCATAAGGGGTTCCTCGTGGCCGAAGGGGGTCGGCGGCAAAGGAAACGCGAGCCGACGTTCTTCCACGAATACGATCCGGGCGCACCTTCCCGCAAGTCCGATGAACGGTCGCCCTTCGCTTGCTCCCCCTTCCCGGAGTTCCGTAGCTTCTCGGGGCCCGGGTCCGCCCGTCCCTGGAGCCGCTCACAGAGTTGCCATGCTCACCTTCGGACATTTCTCCGCAGCCACCCTGTGGCTCTTCCTCGCCCTCCCGACTCTCGCCGTCCCGAAGGCGGCTCCTTCCCTTCCGACGCCGGACGCTCCTATTCCCTCCGACACCCTCACCTGGGAGGAGCGGGCGGAGGAAGCCTGGGTCGAAGGAGAGCACGAGGAGGCGGAGGCGTGGTACCATCGAATTCTGGAGAGGGAGCCCGAATCCCGGGTCGCTCTTCTCCGCCTCGCCCTCCTTCGTGGCTGGCGAGACGACTTTGACGGGTCCCTGGAGTACTTCGACCGCCTCCTGGAGCTGGAGCCCGGGGATTCGGAGGCGGCGGCCCTCCGTGCCCGGGTCCTGGCGTGGGACGGCGAGCTGGAGCAGGCGCTGGAAGCGTTGGGCTGGGTCCTGGAGGACGATCCCGGCACCTCCCTGGCATTGGAGGTCCAGGCCCAGGTCCTCTTCTGGGCGGGGGAGGCGGAGGCTTCCGTCTCTGCGTACGACCGCCTACTCGCTGCCGAGCCGGGTGGGGTCGGAGCTTTTCGACGCTCTCGGGCACAGGCCCTTCTTTCGGCGGGTCGCTTGGACGAGGCTCGGCGCGATCTGGAGGCGACTCTGGAGGAGGCTTCGGACGATGTGGAGACCCGGGTGACACTGGGCCGACTCCTCACTATGGGAGGCGCTCTGGATGAGGCCATCTTCCACTTCCGTGAGGCGTTGCAGCACGATGATTCCTTCACGGAAGCCTGGTCGGGCCTGGCACGGGCACTTACCTGGACGGGCGCGTTGGAGGAAGGTGAGAACGCCTGGCGGCGGGCCGTCGCCCTGGCTCCCCACGACCCCCTGAACCATGCCGGGTTGGTCCAGAACCTTCGCTGGCAGGGGCGAAACCACACGGCGTTGGAGGAGGCGGAGGCCGCACCGGGCCACCTCCGAACCGAGAGTCCGGAGCTTCGGGAGCAGATTCAGTGGGCCGAGGCTATGACGGCCCCCCGAACCCGGGTGCGGGCCGTGCACGAGTGGGACTCGGACGGTCACCGCGCTCGTGGAGTCACGGCCTCCGGTGTGCTTCCCTTGGCTCCTCGACTGGAGCTGTCGTGGGCGCTGGAGTCCCGCCGGATGCGTCTAGGTGTCCTCCAGGATTCCAGGTACGGTCTGAACCTGGCCGTGACCCGCCACTTCGAGCCGGGGTGGCGCACGGAGCTCCGCGCCGGAGGGTCCACGGCACCGGAGCAAGCGGGGGGGGCCCGTCCGGAGCTCGGCGCCGCCTTCGCCTCTCCGGGGCGTTCTCCCGTTACGGTGGATGTGGAGCTTCGCTACGCCCCTTTCGATGTCACTGCAGCACTTCTCCAGAGGGACGTCCGGATTCTGGAGTCGAACGGGAACCTCCAATGGATGCCGTGGCCCGGCTGGAGTGCCTCTGCCACAGGGGGATGGGCCGAAGTGGAGGGCACCGTTCCGAACCGGCGCTGGCGGGTAGGTGGTGGAGTGGACCGAGGCGGGGATCTGGGCCTGGCGGCCGGCATCACGGCTCACGCGCTGGGTTTCCGTGAGAGCCCGGACGACGGCTATTTCGCGCCCTCTCGACTCCTACAGATGGAGGTGCCGGTTCGTTGGAGAGGCGGGCGTGGGGAGTGGAACCTCAGGCTGGAAGGTGCTCCCGGCCTTCAGCAGATCCAAGGGGCGGAATGGGAGGGAGCCGCCCGCGGAGCTGCCGCCGTCACCTATACGTGGGGTCCTGGGCGTGAGATGACGTTTTCCGGAGTGGGCTCCTCCTCGGGGCTGGACCGGGTGGGTGTGGGAGATGCGGAGTACCGGTTCGGCGCCGTCACCCTGGATCTCCGGTGGAGCTTTTGACGGGCCGTCCCTCCGCTTCCTTCAGTCCCCCCCTTCCTCCCGAGTCACCACCACCGTGAGTCGGAGCCCTGAAGGGCTCATGGCGAAGCGAGTGAACGATCCCAGATAAGGTCCCAGATTCAGGAACGGGGTCCAGTATGGGTCCCGGCCCGGCGCGGTGCGATACAGAACTCCTTCGTGCGCCATGACGACCGTGACATTGGAAAGCCAGACATGCTCCTGGCCGTCCGGCGGGGCCTCCGCCAGGTTCGTCACCTCCCCGGTGCGTCCGTCCAGCCTCTTGAGTTGCCACTGGGCGTCACCGGAGGTGTCGACGAAGCTCACCGCCTCCTCACCCGGGATGCTCTGGAGGCTCGTTCCCACATGGTCCTGGATGTGCCGTGCCTCTCCCGTCTCCAGGTCGGCCAGATGGAGGCTCGACGGCTCACCCACACGGAAGAGGGCCACTCGGCCGGCTCCGGCCCAGGCGTGGTAGCCCACGTCGTCCACGCCCTCCAGGAGCGGGATTGGATCGCCCTCCTCGAAGGGATAGACGTACAGGCGCTGGGAGACACCATCGGCTTCCACGCGGACTACGGAAAAGCCGTCTCCCGTCGGAACCAGCCTGGGCGAAAACTCACTCTCCGGCGTGTCCGTCAGGCGTTCCACCGACTCTTCGGAAATGGTGAACTGGTAAATGTCGGACTGGTCCCCTTCCCGGATGGAGGAGAACAAGATCCGGTCCTCGTCCCGGAAATGGGGCTGATTGTCGTAGCCCTCCCGGTCCGTGACTTCCAGGAGCGAGCCCACATGGACGTGATCCCGGTGCGGGTAGACATCCAGGAGGATGAGATCGGTGGAGGGAGCCACCTCCAGCTCTTCCGGGGTGATCCAAAGCGCCTCGTCGCCGGAAACCCGTACGGCCCACGAGGGCTCGGTTCCTCGGGCCTCCAGGGTCAAGTCCGGGAGCGCATGGGCGCACTCTCGTCCTTCCAGGGCCGCGTAGCGGATCTCTTGTAGGCCCGTGCCCTCGCCCCCGGCACATGCGGCCAGGGCCCAAAAGTGCCAGGGCAAGGGCGCCCACGAAGGTCCACAGGCGGGACTCGATGCCCTCGCCCGCGACTGGGGCTTCTACCACGGGTTCGTGGCGAAAACGGAAAATTCAGGGATGAAGCCCCGATCATCGATCTCCAGCGCACCCACGACGGCCTCGGCGATCTCCTGTCCCCGGAGCTTCTTGTCCGTGTACTCCCGAGGAGAGCCCAGCTTCGTGAAGAAGTCGGTCTGAACCTCGCTGGGGTTCACCAATGTGACCCTGACGTTGTAGGGCCGAAGCTCCGCTCTCCAGCACTCGGTCATCCCGCGAAGGGCGAACTTGGATCCGGAGTAGGCTGTGGAGCCCTTGCCGCCCCTGAGACCGCCGGTGGAGCTGATGTTCACCAGATTCCCGCTCTCCTGCTGGATGAAGTGTCGCGCACACTCCCGCGCCATGAGCATGGCACCGGTGACGTTAGTTCGCATGACGGCCTCGAACCGGTCCAGATCCGTCTCCACGAGTGGGAAGAAATCGCCGAATCCGGCGTTGTTCACCAGGATGTCGATCCCACCCATCTCCCCAACGAACTCTTTCACGACGCGGACGGCGTCCTCCTCCACCCCCACATCGCCGATGAGGGGGAGTGCTCCCAGCTCCTCGGCGGCTCCACGCACCTTTTCCTGTGACCGGGCCATGACCCCCACCCGGGCCCCCTTGTCTTTGAAAGCCTCGGCGATGGCCCGCCCGATTCCTTCGCTTCCACCGGTGATGAGGGCTCGGGCTCCATCCAGCTTCATGACGGATTCCCTTCCTGATAGAGGTGGAGGATAAACCGATGGGACCTGTCAAAGCTCACGGCTTTACCATTCGGAGGTCCAGGGTGGGCACGGCCGGGACAGCGCGGGAGCGCCCTACAGCTTGTGGGTCACCACCCGGATCTGAGTGAACTGGCGGTGACCGTCCTTTCCCTTGTGGAAGCCGAAGCCGCTCTCACGGGCTCCGACCCAAGGAGTGCCCACCGCACCCCCCGGGGGGCGGTTCACTCCCACCATCCCCGCCTTGAGACGTCGTGCCACAGCACCCGCCTTTTCCTCGTCGCCGCCGTAGACCACGGCTCCCAGGCCGAAGCGAGTGTCGTTGGCCCGCTCCACGGCCTCGTCCTCGGACGACACCCGGCTCACGCACGCCACCGGGCCGAACGTCTCCTTGGTCGCGATGTCCATGTCGTCGGTCACGTCCGCGAGGACCGTGGGCGTGACGAAGTTGTCCCGATGCCCCTCGCCTCCGGCCACCACTCGTGCGCCCGCCTCCACTGCCGATCGGAGCTGGGCCAGGACGTGATCCCGCTGGCGGGAGTTGACCATGGGACCCACGTCGGGGTCCTCCTCGCCGCTGCCCACCTTCATCGCCGACGCCACCCGGCTTAGGGCCTCCTCGAACTGGTCGGCGATGTCCTCCACGACAAAGATACGCTCCGTGGCCACGCACACCTGGCCGGCGTTCCGAAATGAGCTCCACGCGGCGAACTTCGCGGCGGCCTCCACATCGGCGTCGGATAGGACGACGAGGGGGTCCTTGCCCCCCATCTCGAGGACGACGCGCTTGAGATCCCCGCTGGCTTCCCGGAGGATGTGCTTGCCCACCTCTCTCGATCCCGTAAAGGCGATCATGTCCACGTCGGAGCGGACCAGGGCCTTGCCTTGGGTGTCGGCGCCGTGAACGACCAGGAGCACGTCCTCGGGAAGCACCTCGTTCAGGACATCAGCGTAGGCCTGGCCCGAGAGGGGAGTCTCCTCCGAGGGCTTGAAGACCACCGTGTTCCCAGCCATGAGGGCGGGCAGGACCAGCCACGACGGCATGGCCATGGGGAAGTTCCACGGGGTGATGGCGCCGCACACGCCCAGAGGATCCCGGTAGACGGTGGAGCGGAGCCGACCATCCTCCACCACCTCCGGCTCCAGGGCCTCGATCATCCCCTCTAGCTCGTTGTCCATCCGGCTCAGGGACTTGGCCTCACCGATGGCTTCCCTGAGGGGCCTTCCCATTTCGGCGGTGATGAGGCGGCCGTGCTTCTCAGCCCGCTCGGCGAAGATGTCGGCGGCCTGCATGAGGACGTAGGCACGCCCCCGGGCTCCCAGAGCCTCCCTCCCGGGCTGTGCGGATCGAGATCGGGC
>SKZC01000128.1 GCA_007127575.1 Gemmatimonadota bacterium | reverse complement strand
CTGAGCTATGGCCCCTGAGTGTGAATCATCGCACGCCAGCCCCCCGTCCTCAACCCTGGGACGAAAACTACCTGTCGCGGCCCCGGGCACATACGGGGTTCACCTTTTTCCCAGGCGTGCTATCTTTCGGCGGCCAACGGTAGGGCCATGCCCTTGCGGCAAACGTGACCGGGGAGCAGCACACTTGCTCCGCCGGCCCCCAAAGGGGCGTCCCGAAAGGGCGAAACCACCGCCGTGAACGACAACTTGTGAACGTATAGATCAAGGATGGACATCATGGCGCTTTTGACATCCAGGACCGCGCGTTTTGCGCGGAGCTTTGACTATAAGCTTTCCGAGCTTCGTCCCACCCAGCCGACCGCGCACAAGAAGAAGATCTCGGTTGCGGTGCCGGCGACCCATCACCGGGGACCGGACCAGAAGGACGGCCGGAAGGATCACCGGAACTAAGCTTCCGGGCGACCCGGGATACCGGGTCGCATCGTAGAACCAGAAGCGCCCGTCGGGCTCCAGCCCGGCGGGCGCTTTTCATTTCCTTCACCCCACAGATCGTAACGGATGGCACGACGGGTCCGTGACGACCGGGGGTAACGTAACCCGCGGAACCCAGCGGTCCTTCTGGGGATTCCCCGAGTACAGACGGCCCACGGCTCCATAGCGCGCCCGCCAGGGAGGGGAAGGACGGATGTCCCGACGGCACCCCGCCAGCCTACTGCTCATCCGAGAATGGGAGCAGCAGATGTCCTCCAGCGGGTGCTGTGGTCGCCTGGAAGGAGACCTTCTCTCCTGGAGTCGGGACGGCCAGCGGTGCTTTCCGGAGCGCAGGCGGGTCATGGAGGGCGCTGGCGCTCTCTACCGGGAGGTGCAGGAGCTCTACGGGAAGAGTGTGGAGATCCGCATCGTGGACCCCAGGAATCCGCTGAGCCTCCTCCCCCTGCTCCTTCGAGACTTCCGACGTTATGGGGTGGGCGTCTTCCCGGCCCTTCGCACTCTCTTCGGCATCTCCGTGGCCTCAGTGGTGGTGAACGGCCGATTGGTGAGCCGAGGCGAGTGGCCGGAGGCGTCGAAGCTCCTCCCCCACCTGGGGCCCCCTCCACCCCCCTACCAACGCGCCGGCCGCCCCCGTGCGTCTACGTGCACGAAGGGACCTCGAACTGCGTTCTCCCGGTACACGGCCAACCCTCCCGGATGAATGTGGACCTCCCCGGCCTCCTCCACGGATTCCACGATCCGATAGAGAAGCTCCGCATCCCGCCAGTCCACTCGCCCGTCGCCGTTCAGGTCGTCCATGCGACCGTCTCCGGTGGTGTCGATGAAAATGTCGGCGGCATCTCCCCAGAGATGGCGGCTCAGCTCCGTCCGGTTGCCGATGGCTCGGTTGTACGCAGGGGTCCGAAATCCGGACATGACATGCAGGGTGGGGGCGGAGATGCCCTCCTCGTTCACCGCCTCCAGGACCGCCTCCAACTTGAGCACCAGGGGCTCGCTCAGGGCCAGGTACGACGGGGAGCCCCCCTGGTTGCTGAGAAACTGCCCCAGAACGAAGTGGGGCGAGGCCAGGATCTCCTCCTCCTCCGGCCCCACCTCGAAAAATCCGTCGGGAGGAGGAGGTCCGTCCTGTCCGGTGCGGTACCCTCCGATCTGGAAATCGTCCAGGTACCCCTCCTGAACCCAGGTGCGCGGATGAAGGACCAGGACGTTCAGGTGGACGGAGTCCGCCAGGGCCTGCGACCGAACCCGCACGGGGTACGCCCCCGGCTCCGAAGGAGCCCTCCACGTCCAGTGCCCGGGATCCGTAGGCTCCACCGGGCCCCGGTGGTCGACCGCCTCCCATCCGGGCTCCAACGACGCCGTCGCCTCTTCTCCTGAAACCACCGAGACCTGGACGGACTCACCGGGCAGAACGGAGACGGCCATGACCCGGTAGGGTACCGTGACATCCGAGACCTGCACCTGGAACCGGGCCCGCTGGGGCTCGAACTCGGACGCCTCATCCCGGTGGAGCACATCCACTCCTGAGCTCACCTCGGTGAGGCCCGCTCCTCCTTCCGTCCCTCCACCCGGCTCCTCGCTGGCCTCCGGGATCACCGGAGGGCCGCCCTCCGGCTCCGTCCCACCCACGGCCGGGAAGAGCCCCAGGACCGGTAGAGCCAGGATGGCGAATCCATGGGCTCGCTTCACCATCATGGGCTTGCGTGAGGAGGAGGAGCGTTCAGGGCCGTGAGGACCCGGCCGTCCCGGTTGTAGATGTCTCGACGGAAATGCAAGACCCCCTCCTCGTCCACCCAGGCGGTCCAGTACTGGAGGTGCACCGGCACGGGCGCTGGAAGCCGAGCGGTCCGTTCCACCCCTCCTGCCGCCGCTCGCCGGATCCTCTCTCCGTCCCAGGCGGGATCGTCCCGAAGGAGGTGCTCGGCCAACTCCAGGGATCTCTCCACCCGGACGCAACCGGAGCTGAAGTCCCGGGCGGTCCGCTGAAAGAGATCCTGAGCCGGGGTGTCATGAAGGTAGACGTTAAACCGGTTGGGGAACATGAACTTCACCTGCCCCAGCGCATTCCAGGGACCAGGCTCCTGGCGGATCCGGTACCGCCGGTTGAACTCCGCACCGGTGATGGACGCCCAATCCACGACGGCCGGGTCCACGGGGCGGCTCGTGCCCTGTTCCAGAAGGGTCATGTTGTGGGCGGCCAAGTGACCCTGCGGGTCGGCCCGGAGCTGAGGGAGCTGGTCGTTGACGGCGATCCCAGGGGGCACGTGCCAGTAGGGAGCCAGAACCAGGTAGGTGATGGAGTCGCTCATGACCGGTGTCTGTCGGTACGCCCGGCCCACCACCGCCCCGAGGCGCATGACTCGCCGGTGATCCGCCACCACGTCCACCCGGAAGTCGGCGATGTTCACGAGGACGTGATCCGCACCCAGCTCCTGGGGAAGCCAGCGCCAGCGCTCCAGGTTCACCTCCAACTGCCGGATCCGGTCCTCCACGGAGACGTTCAGGGCCGCCAACGTCTGGGGCCCCACGACCCCATCCACGTCCAGCCCATGGCGGCGCTGGAATGCTCGTACGGCCTCATCCAGCTCGTCGTCGAAGAGCTCAGGCTCCTGGGGGGTGGGGGCAACCAGGTCCCCGGAGGCCTGCAGTCGCTGGCGGAGAGCCGTCATCCTGGGCCCCTGGCTCCCCTCCTCCAACCGTCCCCCTGACGGAACCTCACCCCAGCCCCCTTCCGCGGCCACGGCTCTCAGCTCCACCAGGGCGGCCCCCATCGCTTCGTACCCCGGGTGCTGAGGACCCAAGCTCTCCAGGGCGGACTCCACCTCCTGGCCCTCCATCACCTCCTGGAGCAGGGTCACCATGTCCTGGTTCTCCGGTCGGCTCACCGTCCACTGGGTTCGGCGCGTCTCGGGATCCACCTTTCCCTGGTGGCGGTGCAACGCCAGGAGGAGAAAGGCGTCGGAGAGGAGGAGCTCCAGCTCGGCCCACTCTGCGGCGGTGGTGGGAGCCGAGGCCGGCGAACCCATCCCCGGAGTCCAAAGCGAGTCCAGGACCTCTCGGTGGTAATCCCCCATCCGGAGGCCATCCGCCCTCGCCGTATCGAGGACGCCCAGCAATCGTTCCCCGGCCTCGGACAACCCCTGGGGACCCACCCATGCGGGCTCGAAGAGCCGGTCCTCGTAGAAGCGTGGCAAGGACTCGGTGGAGTGGAGGCTGACCCCTGCGACGGAAACCCGCCCCGAGGCCCGTCCGGCCTGCACCCTCTCCCGCAGCTCTGCCGTGATTTCCTCCCCGGAGGGCATGGGCTGGGAGCGGACCTGAACCTCAATCTCTTCGGAAAGATGCGCACCTCCGGCGCCGAGGAGGATTCCGACGGCGAGGGATCCGAGGAGACCGACGAGGGTGGGATGCATTGGAGGTCCGGTGATGACGCAGGCGGAACGAGCCAGGAGTTGCCGGGGGAAGCCGCCCCGGCCTATTCGGGTACCCGACCGGAGCCTCGAGTTCCCGGAACCCAGGGGGATCCACTCGTCATCTTGAATCCGAGATCCCGGAAGGAGACCTTTTCTCTTACCCGTGTCTGGGGTCCCGGGGCTCGGCCCCACTCCAGGCCCCCGACACCCACCCATCCACCCTGCAGGAAGAGATGACCCCCTCGTTCCATGGCATTCGGCAGACTTTGCTGGGAGGCTTCCTGCTGACCCTCCTGGCGTTCTCCGGCTGCAGCGAGCCGGAACCAACTCTACAGGTGGGGGACGTGGGCTTCCAGGAGGATGTGTTGCGAGGGCTCTCCCCGGACCGACGTCTCGACCTGTCAGCCATCACGGCCTTCCTCCTCGCTGTAGCCCATGAGGAGGAGGGAGCACTGGATGAGCTGGGAGCCCCGTTGGTGCAGCGCCGGGCAGAGGACCGGATCATCGACCGACTCAGAGACGACGTTCGGCTCCGGGCCCACGATGTGGAGGAGGACGCGCTCATGGCCTTCTACCAGCAGACCCCGGAGCATGAGCTGGTGGTGCGACACCTCCTCCGTATGGCGGAGCGGGACCTCCCCGAGTCCCTGCGGGATCCGGCGCGAGAGGCGGCGGAAGAGGCCCTGGCCCGAGCCCGTGCGGGCGAACCGTTTCCGGAGCTGGTAGCCGAGCTGTCGGAGGAGCCCGGGGCGGCGGAACGGGGAGGACTCCTCACCCCCGGCCGTCGCGGGACCTGGGTGCCGGAGTTCTGGGAGGCGGCCTCGCGGCTGGAGGAGGGTGAGGTGAGCGAGGTGGTGGAGACGCAGTACGGGTTCCACGTCCTGCGTCTGGAAGAGCGCCGTCAGGTCCCTTTTGAGGAAGCTCGCTGGACCGTAGCCCGGGAGGCGGCCCGCCTCCTGCCCGACGAAGGTGAATGGGACGCCTTTCTCACCGACCTGACCGAGGGGATCCAGGTGGACATGGGGAGCGTGGAGGAGTGGTGGGAGGCGCCGGCGGAAGGAGCCGACCCGATCCTGGCCCGGTGGGAGGGAGGAGAGCTCACGGCACGAGACCTGGCTGCCGTCCTCCCCTCGCTGACGGCAGGGGAATGGCGCAGCCTGGACCGAGGGGACCCGGAGCTACGTGCCGAGTGG
>SKZC01000102.1 GCA_007127575.1 Gemmatimonadota bacterium | reverse complement strand
TCGGTGTTCAGGCGGATGGTTCCACCCACCAAGTCCATCGTCACCCCGTCGGCTTCGTCCCAGAGGACGGGAAGCTCCTCACCGTTCACCGTTTCCAGGATGTAGGTGCCGGCGAGTTGGTGACCCACCGCGGGAGGAGCTCCGGTAAAGAGGTTCGGTCCTTCGCATGCCGTGAACACGAGAGCCGCCATGCACACGAGGTACGTCAACGACCGAGGGGGCCCCTTGGCGCTCCCAAGCGTGGTGCCCTGCACTTCTTCCACGGCCTTCTAGAGAAGGGCTTCGAAGGGAGCGAATTCCGGGCCGTTCTCCGTACACACGGCGTACTCCCCCTCTCCCCGCAGAGTCACGCCTGCGTACTCCCCCTCCCGGTTCACCACGTAGAAGCGAACGTTGAACGACGGGTTGCCCTCCTCGTCCAGGAGCCGGCGCTCCACGGTGTTGTCCCGGATCCGACGGAGTCCTTCCATCCCCGCGTCCAGGGGGCTCATTCCCCGACGCATGTTTTCCACGATGAGGAAGGAAGTGAGGTTGAAGAGGTTCGCCTCACCCCGGCCGGTGGAGCCTGCCGCCCCCACCTCACCGTCCACGTAGAGTCCGGCTCCCAGGATGGGGGAATCGCCCACCCTCCCCGGGATCTTCCAGGCCAGACCGCTGGTGGTGGTGCACCCCGCCACCTCCCCCTGGGAGTTCACGGCGTTGCAGTTGATGGTCCCCCAGTAGTGTTCGGCGTCGATGAGCCCCTCCTCCACCATCTCCATCCCACTCAGGAAGCCGATTCGCTCCCGGTCCTCCTCTCCTGGCCACCGGGACGGATCGATCCGCCGCCTCCACTCCAGCCACCGGTCCCGAGAATCGTCGGAATTCAGGTCGTCTTCGATGGTGAAGCCCATGTTCCGGGCGAATCGCTGAGCGTCGGGCCCCACCAGGAGGTGGTGGTCCGTGTTCGCCATCACGGCTCTGGCCACGAAGGAAGGCGTGCGGACCCCTTCCAGGCAGGCCACTGACCCGGCTTGTTTCCGGGGCCCGTGCATGCAGGAAGCGTCGAGCTGCACCACTCCGTCCCCGTTGGGGAGGCCTCCGTAGCCCACACTGGCGTCGCCGGGGTCCAGCTCGTTGATCTTCACTCCCTCCAGGACCGAGTCCAGGATGTCCGTGCCGCCCGTCATCTCCTGAAAGACGGTTTCCACGCAAGTGAGGGTTCCATCGTGTCGGTAGACATGACCGTTGCGTGACGAGACCACCACCGGGCGGCTTCGCCGCACGATTACCGCCGGTGCGGTCGCCTCCACGTCCCGGGGGAGAGCCAGCCCCACCCCGGCTGCGGCACCCGTCTTCATGAAGTCTCTTCGGCTCAGGCGTTGGCTCATGATCGTTCCTCTGCTCTTGGTGGCGACACCCATCGACACGTCGATGGGGGGAGGTTATGTGGGCTATCCCCCCCGAGCAAGCGCGGGCCCTGGCCCGGTGGGACCGTGGTGGCTCCCCTCATCCTTCTTGCCTGCGGCTCCACGCCCTCAGAGATTTCCTCCCTGCAGGCCTCGGCCGTATCGCACCTTCATCTCCGGAGACTGGGATCTGTGAGCAAGCTTTCCCGAACCGTGGTGACAGCGGCAGCAGCACTTCTGTTCACGGGGTTGGTGGCCCCTCCTCTTCTGGGCCAGGCCACTCCCTACCGAACGGTGGACACCTCCTGGGGAGACCTCCCGGATGGGCGGGAGTGGGGTGCGGTGAGCGCCATCTATCCGGGCCCGGATGGGCGGACCATCTGGGTCGCTGAGCGGTGCGGCGCGAATACCTGCACTGATTCGGACCTGGACCCGGTCCTCCAGTTCGATCTGGAGGGGAACCTTCTACAGAGCTTCGGGGCCGGCATGTTCGCCTGGCCCCACGGGATGTACGTGGACGATGACGGGAACGTCTGGGTCGCCGATGCCCTGGGCTTCGGGGATCAGCCCCCGGGATGGGGCCACATCGTGGTGAAGTTCAGCCCCGACGGCGAGGTTCTCCTGACCCTGGGGGAGCAAGGGGTGGCCGGAGACGGGCCCAATCACCTAACGAAGCCCTCGGACATCGTGGTGGCCCCCAACGGAGACATCTTCGTGGCCGACGGGCACGACGCCGGGGGCAGCAACCGGATCGTGAAGTTCGACAGCGAAGGGAACTACCTCATGGAGTGGGGGAGCACCGGAGGGGACCACGGCGACTTCAGCGATCCCCACGCCCTGGCCATGGATTCTCAGGGGCGCCTCTTCGTGGCCGATCGCTACAACAACCGGATCCAGATCTTCACCCAGGAGGGGGAGCATCTGGCGTCGTGGACGCAGTTCAGCCGGATCAGCGGCATGTTCATCGATGACGACGACATCCTCTACGCCGTGGACTCGGAATCCAATCAGGCACGAAATCCCGGGTGGAAGCGAGGGGTCTACATCGGGAGCGTGCGGGACGGCTGGGTCACCGAGTTCATCCCGGACCCCGAGCCCGATCCGGACACCTCCGGAACCAGCTTCGGAGAGGGAGTGGCGGTGGACGCCGAGGGGAACATCTACACCGCCGAAGTAGGGCCCAGGACCGTCCAAAAGCACGTTCGCCGCGGAGATCCCTGACCCCCTCGGAGGCTCCCGAGGGGGTCAGGCCCTCCTTCCGTCATTCCACCGTGACGCTCTTGGCCAGGTTTCGGGGACGGTCCACGTTGCAACCCCTGAGCCTGGCGATGTGGTACGCCAGAAGCTGCAACGGGATTACGGTGACGAGGGGGGAGAAGAGCTTGGAGGTGGCGGGGACCCGGATCACGCGGTCTGCCACCGCGTCCAAGATATCGTCTCCCTCGGACCCCACGGCCAACACCTGTCCCCCTCGGGCGCGGACCTCCTGGATATTTGCGACCATTTTGGGAAGGAGAGGGTCCGACGGGGCCACGCAGACTACCGGCATCTCTTCGTCCACCAGTGCGATAGGCCCGTGCTTCATTTCAGCGGCGGGGTACCCCTCGGCGTGAATGTAGCTGATCTCCTTCAGCTTCAGCGCCCCCTCCAGGGCCACCGGGAAGCTCGCTCCCCGTCCCAGGTAGAGGAAGCTGCGGGCCTCGTAGAGCTCCTTTGCCAGCACCTCCATCTCCGGCTCCAGCCGGAGGGCCCGGTGGATGAGCTCGGGGATCTCGTCCAGCTCCCGGGCCAGCCGCGAGCCTTCGGGGCCGGGTAGGCCCCGGGCCCAGCCGAACCGGAGGGCCAACATGAGAAGCGTGATGACCTGGCTGGTAAAGGCCTTGGTGGAGGCAACCCCGATCTCGGGGCCGGCCCGGAGGTAGACCCCGGAGTCGGACTCCCGGGCCAGGGTGCTTCCCACCACGTTCACTACTCCCAGAACGTAGGAGCCCGCTGCACGCGCCGTCCGAACCGCCCCCAGGGTGTCGGCGGTCTCCCCTGACTGGGACACGGCGATGGAGATGGTTCGGCCCAGGTCGAGGCCCGAGGCGTATTGGAACTCGGAAGCGTACTCCACAGAGACGGGAATTCCGGAGAGCTCCTGGATGGCCTGGCGGGCGATGAGCCCGGCATGCCAGGAAGTGCCGCACCCCAGGATGAGGATCCGATCGATGTTCCGGATTTCTTCCACGCCCAGCCCCAGGCCGCCGAGTCGGACCAGCCCCGCATCGGGCTGGAGCCGACCGGAGATGGCCCTCCGGGTGGACTCGGGCTGTTCGTGGATCTCCTTGTGCATGAAGCTGTCGAATCCGTTCAACTCCACATCCGACAGGCTCCACTGGATCCGGTCCACGGCCCGATTCTGCGTCTGCCAGCTCCGGTCCACGATCCGGTAGCCATCCGGGGTCAGAACGGAGACGTCGCCATCCTCAAGATGCACGATGGAGCGGGTGTGCTCCAGCACGGCCGCGGCGTCCGAAGCCAGGAAGAACTCTCCCTCACCGATCCCCACCAGGAGGGGGGAGCCGTTTCGGGCCAGAACGATCTTTTCGGGCTCCGCCGTCCACACCGCTGCCATCCCGTATGTGCCCTCTACCACCTCCAGGGCTTCGAACACCCTGTCTTCCAGGGTCGACCCTTCCGCGTCTTCCAGGAGGTGGGCCAGGACTTCCGTATCCGTCTCGCTCCGGAAGTGATGGCCCCGGCGCTTCAGGAGGGTCCGCAGGTCTTCGGCATTCTCGATGACCCCGTTGTGGACCAGGGCGATATCCCCGGAGCAGGAGAGGTGTGGATGCGCGTTGGCCTCGTTCGGGGCTCCATGCGTGGCCCACCGGGTGTGCCCGATGGCGCATAACCCCAGCGTCGGCTGCCCATTCAGTTGCCGCCTTAGGCCCGACACAGAGCCGGGGGCCTTGGAGACCAGTAGCCCGCCCTCCCCGTGCAAGGCGATGCCTGCCGAGTCGTATCCTCGGTAGTCGAGCCTTCGGAGGCCGCCTATGACGATGTCCAGCGCCTGGCGGTGCCCTGTGTAGCCGATGATTCCGCACATGTCCGTCTCTGTAGTCCAGGGGGGGTGGTTCCGAGGGGTTAGTGTCCGCCCGTCGGAGCGCCGGGGTTACTCCATGGACAAGAATCGGACCTGTCCTCACTCGGGCGAGCCACATCCCTCCAGGGCCGTCGTTACGGCGACTTCACGGTGGGAGCGAGGAAATCCCGGTCCTCACCGGGCCCCCTCCCCTTGTGGCGGCGCTGCGGCAGGATGAAAGGGCGCTACCACACCGAATGCCCATGTGGAAGGGGGCTTCACGGGTGCATGGGACGGTCTCACTGCGGAGGCCCACGTGGCATGGAACTTGTGCTAAAGGGGGGCACATCGCGGCGTTACGGCCCCAATCGGGACGTCCCGCCGCTACTTCACGCCGCAGTCCCGTGAGGATCCATTGTCTCGAAAAGCCATTTCCGCGACTCCCCGAGCCAACGGTGCCCCGTTCCCTGGCCCTTCGGCCCTCTCCGCCGGCCTTCCTCCCTCCCCAATGGAGAACGGACGGGCGCCGGGCGGTCTTAAGATCTTCGTGGTCTATAACACGGCTCGTTGGATGTACCGGTTCCGACTTCCCTTGATGCAGGCTTTGAAGCGAGCGGGGCACGAGGTCTATGGGGTTTCCCCCACGGACCGGT
>SKZC01000134.1 GCA_007127575.1 Gemmatimonadota bacterium | reverse complement strand
AGAGCTTCGTGAGCCTGGACGGCGCGGACCACCTCCTCATGGAGGAAGCGGACGCGAGGTATGCTGCCCGGGTCCTGGCGGCCTGGGCCTCCCGATATGTGAAGATGGCGCCCGAGGAGCTCCCTGAGCCCCCCATCGAAGGGGAGCGGGTCGTGGTCCGGATCGGAGAGGAGGGGTTCAGAAGCGACGTCTGGGCCGACGGCCACTACCTGGTGGCCGACGAACCGCGATCCGTGGGTGGAACGGACGAGGGGGCCACCCCCTACGGCCTGCTCCTGGCGGGGCTGGGAAGCTGTACGGTGATGACCCTCCGGATGTACGCAGACCGAAAGGGCTGGCCCTTGGACGAGGTGCGGGTTGCACTCAAGCACCGCCGCCGGCACTCCTCGGACGAGGAAAGGTGCGAAGACGACGAGGACGCTCGCCTGGACCAGGTCTCCCGTGAACTCCAGATCCTGGGAGAGCTCACGGAAGAGCAACGTTCCCGGCTGGTGGAGATCGCGGAACGATGCCCGGTTCATCGAACTCTGGACGCTGGCGTGAGGGTGGAAACAGATCTCAGGGAGGATGCGAGGTAGGAACCCTCACCGCCTGCAACGAGAGACCTGGGGAACCGAAGCGTCCATTCGTGGATTGGGCGGGCTACAGGGAGCGGAAGGGCCGCTTCCCCCTATTCGTATCGGGAGATGCCTGCATGTTGCCACCGCACCGTTCTAGCTCCGCGCTCCTTTTGTCCGTCTTTGCGCTCCTGCTTCTGGCCTTCACGGTCTCCGCGCCCGCCCTCCAGGCCCAGGAAAAGGAGACCTTCACCGAGGAGCGCTTCGAGGAGCTCCAAGCGGAGGGGGCCGTCATCCTGGTGGACATCTGGGCCTCATGGTGCCCCACCTGCGCCCAGCAGCAGGAGATTCTGGCCGCATTTCAAGCTGAGCACCCGGATGCCGAGTTCCACATCCTGGAGGTGGACTTCGATGACAGGAAGGACCTGGTGACGCGCTTCGAAGCACCACGCCAGTCCACCTTGATCCTGTACCGCGGAGAGGAGCGGCTCTGGTTCTCCGTGGCGGAGACCCGTCGGGATCGCATCTTCTCCGAGCTCCTAGCGGCCATCGAGCCGTAAGTGGGTCTCGAAATCACGGCGGTCCCACTGGCCCTGCTGGCCGGGGTGGTGGGAGTCCTGTCGCCCTGCGTCTGGCCGCTGGTTCCGGTGGTCATGTCATCCGCCGCCATAAGCGGGCGCTCCGGCCCCGTCTGGTTGGCTGGAGGCATGAGCCTGTCCTTCGCCGTGGCCGGCACCGCTCTGACCTTCTTTCTGGTGCAGGCGGGGATCGACCCGGAGCTCTTTCGCTACGTGGCCGCGGTCCTCCTCATCGGGGCGGCCGTATTCGTCCTGGTGAGAGCCGTGAAGGACCGGGTCAGTCGGGTCCTTTCCGTGGCCTTGGCCCGCCTGGGTCTGGCATCGGCGGGCCAAGGGAACCCCGGCTCCGTGTCGTCCATGGGACAGTTCGGAATGGGAGCCCTCCTGGGTGTCGTCTGGCTGCCCTGCGTGGGCCCCACCCTGGGTGCCGCCATCGCCCTCGCCTCCATGGGCCAGAGCATGCCCATGGCCTTTCTGGTCATGCTCGCGTATGGGATCGGAACCGCCGGCATCCTACTCGGCGCCGGGTTGGCCTCCGAGTCGGCGCTCCGAAAGTGGAGAGGGAGTGGCCTCAAGGGGGGTGTGTGGGGGACCCGGGTTCTGGGAGGCACCCTCCTAGTGGTGGGAGTCGCGGTCCTGTTGGGTCTGGACAAATGGGTTGAGACTCAGGCCGTGAACCTCCTCCCCGGCTGGGTCTTCATGATCTGACTGCGCCGGCACCGCCCCTTGAGTCCTCCTCGGCTCGCTCCCCTTCCGCCAGCCACCGCAGGGCTCGAACCCCGGGAAGGAAGAGATAGGCTCCGCCCCGGGTCGTCACGAAACGAGGGAGCGGGAGGGTCCGGTCCTGAACGGGTCCTCGGGGAAAGGTCATGACGCCGGGGGCGTGCCCGGGTCGGCCGGGAGCTGGTGGGCTGCCGGGCGGATCGCCGGGTCCCGGCATCCGTCCCACCAATGGGTCGGGGTTGTCGTGGAGGCCGTTGAAGCGAGGGTTGTTGCACCACGCCTGTTGCACGAACTCGAACTGGCGGTGGATCCCCGCCTCCACACTCAGAAAGTGGAGGCCACGGGGCTCGCCGTCGTTCTCAAGGGTGCGGAGGAATGGGCCCAGCTCCGGGGCTGGTTCCCGAAGCCGGCTCGGGTCGAAGAGGGGGCGACCGAACACACGCCCCCGCCGGAGGATCCGGTGGGCTCGGGACATCCGGAGAGAGGCGTCGGCGCCGTAGGGGTGGATCACATCCCGGGGGTTGGTGCGTCGGATGTGCGCACCCAGAGGGCAACGGACACCCTGGGGGTCGTCGCCGTAGAGAAAGTCGTCCTCGGTGGCCAGTGCGGCGTCATCGCCGTCGGGGGCGAGCTCCAAGGGAGCGCCTCCCGGCCAGCGACCCACGCAGAGGGAGGCGATGCGAAGGGCGGACTCGGGCCCCGAACCTCCTCCCCTGCGGTCCGCCTCCTGAACCATGAACCTCCAGAAGGCGGCCACGTCCTGAGCCAGCTTCCGGTAGACCAGATAGCTTCCGTGACGACCCAGGTCCCGGAGGAGACGATCTCGGTGGTGAGGGTTCTCCGAGGGGGGGAGGACCTCCTGGGGGTCCAGCTCGGCGGGGATCACCGGTGGCGGTGGGATGATCCCGTAGTGATTCGGGTATCCCAGAACGAACTCGCCGGTGGGGACCCCATCTTCGTGAAATCCCTGGACCCGGGGCTGCGCCATTCCGTCCCGGAAGCCGAAGGGCTCCACGTGCCCCGGCCAGATCCCTCCTTCCTGGCGGCCGTCGGGAACGAGGACGACTCCGTCGCGGGTCTTGTCCAGGCCCTCCAGCGCCTCGTCCACCCAGCCTTCCAGCTCCTCCTCCGTCCTCCCGTGCAGGATGAGGGCGCCGTGAACCGGCGGCGTCGTCGGTCCCCCGAGCTCCCATCGTTCCGGCGCCTCCGCTCCCACATCCCCCAGGCTCCGGGCCCGCTCCGGATGGGCCATCCCTTCCTGGAACTCGGGAGCGAAGGTGCAGACCACCTGCGTCGGGATGTCCAGAGCCCGTAGACCCGAGGCGGAGAGGGCGAGGTTCACGGCGCGCTCCGGCTTGATGCGGCCACCATCGGGACCCTCGGGCCAGGGAGCGGCGGTGGTGATCTCGGGGACTCGCCCCGCAAGCCACTCCCTCCCACGAGCCGGATCCCGCACCTGGAAGAACAGGTAGGCCGCACAGGGAAGATGTCCGTAGCCGGAGGCCACGATCCCCTGGATGTCGGATCGAACTTCAGGGGGCAGAAGGGCGGAGGCGGTCATCGGTGAGGCTCCAACAGGTGGTCCGGGAGCCGACGGGCCAGCTCCCGGCCGGAGAGAATGTTCTGAGTGGTCGTCCCCGGATAGGCGCTGTAGAAGATCCGAGGCGGCACCTGATGCCTCCGGAGGAAGTCTTTGAAGGCCGGCAGGTCCCGGGCTCCGTCGGGAGGGGCGTCGGTGGCTCCACCCCAGATGGCATCCAGACCCGAAAGGATCATCTCGGCGAACTCGTCGATGTAGTTCTCCCAGGTACCGTCGTAGTCGCTGAGCATGAGGAGTCGCCGCCCGTCGTCCACGATGACCCAACGGACGAAGTGGATCGTGCGGATGCCGGTTAGGGAGCCGGGGGGTGAGAGCCGCTTTGCCAGCGAGTCAATGGCCGCCATGACGGCACCCAGGCTCCGGAGGGATCCCGGTTCGACACCGGTCAGGAGGGTGAGCTGATTCTGGGCCACCGCATCCTCCCGGTGGGACGGCGGCAGCTCCTCGGGGTCCCGTCCCCGGGCGGGCCCGTACCCTCGGAGCGACGGACATCGGTCCGGAGGGAGTGACGAATGGCTGGAGGCCATAGGCGGCAGCCGGTTCCGCACCAGCCGGTTGAAGATCCGTACCCCGCGGTAGCGGTCGAGTGTGGCCAGGATCTGTAGGGTGGACCTCCAGACCGTCACCGGTCCGAACCGAACCACGGCCCGGACGATGTCCCATCCCAGAGGGAGGACGCGAAGGAAACGTCCCACGGCGGCCGTTCCGCGACGGATCAAGCCCACGAGACGGCGGAGAGGCCGTTTCCTTCGGCGCCCCTCCTGCGCCAGCCATTCCTCGACCTGAGCCATCCCCCCCACCGGATCGGCGTCCAGCAGGGCGTCCACCTGTCGCCGAAGGGTCAGGTCCCGTTGGACCGCCTGTACCGAGCCATCCCGGAAGGCGATGTAGCAGGCGTGGGGAGCGAGGTGGTGAGCACGGACGAAGGCCTGAAACCCAGCCACCCCGGCGTAGCCCTCGCAGTGGCCCCAGAGCCGATCCGGATCCGTGACGATCGCTGTGAGCTCCCGAACGTGCTCACGGAGGCTCCCATCGAAGGTGGCGGCATAGAGGAGCCGATGGCGATCCTCGCCCCGGTCGGGATCCGGAACGAGGGCGAAGCGAGCGAAGTGGATCCGAGGGCTGCGGTCGAAGTGAATGTGGAAGGCGCCGGAATCCTCCTCCAGACGGCGCCCCCGCACATCGTCACCCACGTCCTGGAGGAGCTCGCCCAGCTCCTCCTCCCGACCGGGATGGATTGGAGCGAGGAGGGTGAGGCTTCCGGGAGGCATGGCATCCGGGGATGGAGGCTACTTCGCCTCAAAGTACCGCCGGCCTCCAGGAGGAGCCAGGTGCGCGCCCGGCCTCAGCCGCCCACCCGCTCGAACCGGATCCCAAGCGCTCTCCCCGTGCTCACCTCCAACGCCGGGGCGGACCCGCCCGCCGCCAGGCCGGTTCGGTCGAAGACCACCTCCAGACTCTGGGTCTGGCCGGGCTCGCCCCACGTTCCCCGAAACCGGCCGAGCTCCGAGCCGGGTTCCAGCAGGGCCTCGTCCCCTTCCCGGAGTCGCTCCATCACCAATCCCTCCTTCGTGGCCATCACCCGGTACTCGGAGTCCGCCACCTCCCCGCTCCGGTAACGTCCTTCGTAGGGAGCCAGGACCCGTTCGAGGGTCTCCTCGAGGT
>SKZC01000175.1 GCA_007127575.1 Gemmatimonadota bacterium | reverse complement strand
TCATCCAGATAGACCCGGCCGCCGTCCGGCGGGATGAGGCCCACGATCATGTAGAACGTGGTGGTCTTCCCTGCCCCGTTGGGTCCCAGGAGTCCCACGATCTCCCCTTGCTGGACGTCGATGTCCACCTCGTCCACCACCGCCCGGCCTTGATAGACCTTCGTCAGCCCCTCGCCCCGAAGGAGGCTCCCTCCACGAGGGTCACCCCCGTCCTCTCCCGAACCCTCCCCGTCGTGGCCACCCTCTCGGATCGAGTCCACGAGCTGGTCCAGAGCAGCCTGGACCTCCGGGCGGGCATCACCGACGTCCTCCCAGAGTTCCGGATCCCAGGCCAGCTCGGTCCAATCCGCTCCGTCGGGCCTCCGGCGTGCGATGCCACGTCGCTCGACCCGGGCGATGACCTGTTCCTCCAGGTACCTTCCCAGAGTCTCCCCCGACGGGTTCGACGCTGCTGTTCCCAGTCCACTTTCGCCGGAAGAATAGACCTCCCGGAGCGCCTCCATCCAGGCGGTCCGAGGTGCACTCCCGTCCGACCCGGTCCTGCGAAGAAGCTCCCGGAGGGCGACGGCCAGCGACACGTCGTGCAGGCGGAGCCCGCTCACGTAGTCCAGAAGCTCCTGACGCGTCTTCACCATCCTACTCCCTCCTGTGGTCCGGGCAATGGCCTCGGCCCGCCTCCACCAGCCATCCCTCCCTCTCCCGCTTCTTGGCTAGCAGTCCGGCGCCGCTGGGGCTCCAGATGGATCCCCCGAACGTCACCCTCCGCCTCCATTCGCTCCACCTCCCCTGCCTCCATGACGATCCGGATTTCATCGGCCAACAGGTAGCTGATGGCCCACCTTCGTTCGGGGAAGGCCTCCTCGGGAGAAAGGGCATCCGGCTCCTCGTCTTCGGGAGGTGGATCGGCCTCCGGTTCCGCCTCCTCCTCCTCTTCCACCTCGATCCTGTACAGGCTTCGGGCGTTCCCACGCGCCACCAGGGACTCCAATCGGTACGCCCGAGCCTCACCGGCCACGGCAGGTTCCGGGTCGTCCTCCTCCGTCACCTCGGAGACGGGCTCAAAGGCGGCGACGATCTCGTCGCCCTCGATCCAGTCCTTTCTGGCCAGCTCCGGATACTCTTCCTCCACATCCCCCGGAAGAACCCGGTTCCGAGTCTCCCCTCGGGCCCGCCCCACCGCCGTTACCGTTTCCAGAACCTCCTGCGGAGCCAAGACGTCCAGCGAGTCTCCCGTTAGAATGAAATCCGGCGTAACAGCTCGAGGCTGGGCGGGCTCCTCCACCTCGTCCTCAACGGCACCGGCATCTCCCGGATCCGGCGGAGGGGCGTCCGGATCCTCCTCGTCCTCCTCCGGCGCCAGCCTCCGCAAAGCCACCAACCTCTCCATTCGCTCCTCATCCAGGAGGATCCGGATCAGGGCCGGGGCCGTAAGGGTCAACTCCGTCGTTGTAAGCTCCCCGTCCTGCCGGGCCCTGATCTCGGTGAGCCGATCGTCGGGCAGATCCAGCTCCAGAGTCTCCGCGGTGAGGTGGTAGTCCTCACCCTCCATGCGGGCGCTCCCCCGGAGGACCAGGGTTCCCTGACCCTGGTGGTAATGGAGGCTGTCCCCAGCGGCGTTCAACTCCAACCGGGTCACCTGGACGGTCCCGTAGGCCCGGAATCCCCCGTCCCCTTCGAAAACAAGTCGGTCTCCCACCACTTCATACGGGGCCCCGTCCCCCTCCTCCGGGACCTCCGGCGCCTCCGGAGTCACCGCACGTTCTCCAGGTGGCAGAGTGGCCGAAGGCCGTCCCCCCGTCACCGTCATCCGATCCTGATCAGGGGCCACCCCCTCCACCCGAACCAGCGTGTCCCCCCGGACCACCGAGCCGTCCTCCCGGTTGACCAGGACCACACCACCGATAGCGGTCAGCCGGCCTTCCGGCTCCACGTAGGTGAGGTGATCGCTCTCCAGGCTCCATTCCGGAGTCTCGTAGTGAACGTTCCCATCGAAGATCCCTAGATTGGTGACACTGTACACCGTGGCCGTGTCGGATCGGATGCTGGAACCGTCGGCGCACGAGACCACCGGAAGGCCCACATGGGTCACCCGTTGCTGGAGCCCAAGCTCCTGGCTGGAGAGCATCCGGTAACTCAGGAGCTCACAGTCCAGGCCGGGCACGTCCTGGGCCTGAGCCGGGAAAGCGGCCCAAAGACCCAGCACCGCCAAGGGGACGCCGGCCAGCGCCCTCCACCGTCCCTTCGTCACGGCAGCACGCACTCCCCCGTCCCCTGGGTCTCAAAGTTCCGGAACTCCAGATCTGAACGGAAACAAACCCCTTGGACCGTCCGACTCTCGGCCCGCATCGTGAACGTCGAATCGCTTGAGATCCTCCCCCCTCTAGGGTCGTAGTGAAGGTGTTCGCTCTCGATGCGCCGAGCCTCTCCGGGCACCACCAACACCACCCCCCCCCAGGCGGTCATCTCCTCCGACTGATCTTCCATCCGCCCCGAGCGAGACGTCACCGTGGCCCTGGGCTGCCCCGCCTCTGTGTAGACCGTCAGGTTCACACCCCGGAGCGCCACCGCCGTGGAGTCGTTCCAGCGATACGCCGTGTCCGCCAGGATCCGGGCCTGACGCACCCCACTCACCGTCACGACATGCTCCATCTGAAGGACCATCTGGTCCGCGCCGATTCGGGCCAATTCCGCCGGCACCACCGGAACGGACTGGTCGGAAGTACAGCCGACCCCCATCCAGAGTGCCGCCGCCAAGGCAACGCACAAGCTACGCCCTGACAAATCTATACAGCCTCCGACCTCAGAACATCGTGCAAGTGCACCACGCCCTGAAGTCGTTGCTCCTGATCCACCACCGGTAACGCCATCACTCCGTGCGCCTCCATGGTGTGCACGGCTGCTGCCGCCAGCTCCCCTATCACCGCCAGCTTAGGGTTCCGGGTCATCACATCGGTGACCGAAACGTCCAGAAAGTTCGGGTCCCGGTCCATCAACCGGGTGAGATCCCCGGCGGTGATGACCCCTGAAACCCGGCCTTGGGAATCGACGATGGGCACCGTACCACGCATGTGAGCCAAAGGCACAATGCAGTCCTTCATCACCGCTCCCTCCTGCACCTCGGGAAAGCCCTCACCCACCATCACCTCCTCCACCCGCAGCGTGAGGCGCCGACCCAGGGCACCCCCCGGATGGAATCGAGCGAAATCCGTCGGCTGGAAGCCTTTCTTCTGGAGGAGGGCCATGGCCAGGGCATCCCCCATGGCCAAAGCGGCCGTGGTGGAGGACGTAGGAGCGAGGTCCAACGGGCACGCCTCCTCCTCCACCCAACAGTCCAGGGTGACAGTGGCATGGCGACTCAGAGAAGACTCCCGTCGTCCCGTGAGGATAATGGTCGGTAGCCCCAGGCGGATCACGTACTCCATCAATCCGTGGAGCTCCGAGGTTCCCCCACTCTTGGAGATGAAGATGGCGGCGTCGGACCGGGAGACCATTCCCAGATCTCCATGGAGCCCGTCCACCGGATGGAGAAAGCTCGCAGGTGTCCCCGTGGACGTGAAGGTTGCCGCTACCTTTCGGGCGATGATCCCGCTCTTGCCCACCCCCGTGACGATCACCCTCCCTTCCACCTGATCCAGGAGCTCCACGGCCCTCGCGAAGTCGTGGTTCAGCCTCCGGGCCACCCCCTCCACGGCCCGGGCTTCCGCCAAGAGAACCCGCCGACCTTCCGCCACCCACGCCTCCTCCCCCTCGGGGAGGTCGGCGGGGGAGATCTCAGTCCCCGCTTCGGACCGCACAGTAGGCCTCCACCAACTCTGTCCACTCTCCCCGTACCATCAAGAGTCCCCGGGCGAATTCCCGCACCGCACCTCTTCCCCCGCGGTTTTGGGTGATCCACCGAGCCACCTCCCGAACCTCCGGAACGGCGTTGGCGACGGCAACGGGCAGGCCCACCGCACGAAGAAGGGGGAGGTCGGGAAGGTCATCACCCACGACCGCCACCTCTTCCCAGGTGAGCCCCTCGTCTTGAAGCAGCTTCTCCACGGCGGGAAGCTTGTCCGCTCGAGAATCCTGGTACTCCTCAATTCCCAGTTCCCGGGCCCGAAGTCGCGTGGCCTCGGAGATTCTACCGGAGACCAGAATCACCCGGATCCCCGCCTCCTTCAGGAATTTGATCCCCAGGCCGTCCTGGATGTCGAAACGCTTCATCTCCAGCGGCGATCCGTCCTCGGACTCACCCAAGTACACGCCGGCATCCGTAAGAACCCCATCCACATCCAGGATCACCAACCGGATGCGGGCCGCAACCTCCGGTGCCACTCCCTGGCGGTTCCCCGGGTTCCCCGTCACCGTTCCAAGGCCTCCCGAACGGCGGTAACCTCTCGAAGGAGGGGCTCCAGCCGGTCCAGGGGGAGCATGTTCGTCCCATCCGATGGGGCACGGGCGGGGTCCGGATGAACCTCGAGGAAGAGGGAGTCACAACCCGCGGCCGCAGCGCCCAGCACCAGCGGGCGGATGAACCGGGGATCTCCTCCGCTGGATCCTTCCGCTCGCCCCGGGCGCTGAACGGAGTGCGTCCCGTCGAACACCACCGGAACTCCGGCGGCGGCGCGAACCCTGGAAAATGAACGCATGTCCACCACCAGGTCCCCATATCCAAAGCTCGTACCCCGTTCCGTCACGGCCACACCTCCCGTACCTGCGGAGCGAATTTTTTCCACCACCGCCGCCATCTCCTCCGGAGCCATCCACTGGCCCTTTTTCACGTTGATGGGTCGGCCCGTGGCCCCGGCACGGGTGACCAGATCCGTCTGGCGGCAGAGGAACGCCGGGACCTGTACCACATCCACCACTTCGGCCACCGCATCCACTTGCCGGGTTTCATGGACGTCGGTGAGGAGGGGCAACCCCGTCTCCCGGCCCACTCGCTCCAGGCGCCGAAGCCCCACCTCCAATCCCGGCCCCCTGGGGGAGGCCGCCTTGGACCGGTTCGCCTTGTCGAAGGAGGCTTTGAAGATCACTGGCACACCCACCCGGTGGCCGACCTCCACGAGCTCAGCAGCCACCGCGAGGTTCAGCTCGTCGTCCTCCAACACGCAGGGGCCGGCGATGAGGGTGAACTCCTCCAGGAACCCGCTCATCCCATCAGCCC
>SKZC01000319.1 GCA_007127575.1 Gemmatimonadota bacterium | reverse complement strand
TGGACGAATGGCGAGTGGCTCCCACCCCACCGGCCGATGCTTGGAGGCTCGACGAAACGCTCGAGCTCATGGATGACCTTCGCGGACACTTTCCCTTTCACGGCCTCGCCCCCCCCGACCTGGACCATCCAGCGGACCACCTCGATCCGGAGGAAGCCAGAAGGCTCCTTTCCGGTGCTGCAGGGCAACCGAAGATCGGATGCGGAAGCTACGTCCAGCTCGTGGCCTATCGCCTGCGCGAGCGAGGAACGCCCGTACGGACCGTCGTGGGGTATCGCGCTGATCGGTCCCAGGGGCATGTGATGCTGGAAGCGGTGTTTCCCGACATTCCGGGATGGGTGCTAGTGGACCCCCTATACGCGGCGGCATTCCGGAACGATGAGGTACGGTGGCTGGACGCACCGGGTGTGCGTCAGGCGGGGAGGTCAGGCAAACGCTTGGATATCCTGCAGCGCCCGAGCGCTTCCCGAGACCCTCACACCCGGGCCCACAAGTTGGTCCGTAGTCTAAGAGACGGACTTCTTGACTGGTTGGTCGCGTACCCATCCCGCAGTACCAACTCTGGGTCTCCTCCCTTGTTTTTCCGGCGGGGCATCGTATTAGCAACCGACGATGTGCCCGATCCCACACGCCTTCGGTTGCTGCAAGTGGGCGGGTGTCTTGTGCCCATCGGGGGGATCATCCTCTTCGTCATCCTCTGGCTCCGCTGGATTCGGTGATGGCTCGATTCCGCCCCACGCCTGGTCTGCCCGACGCCTTCGAATGCAACAGGCGGTCATGACCAAGAAGCCCAACCGCACCCTCCTTGTCGTGGCTTCCGGATCGATGGAAGCTTCGATCACCGGGCGCAATGCCCTAGGCCGGCACCGCATTCAACTAGAGACAGGGGAATTCTCAAGGCTCGAATACCTCTTCTTTCGCACCGAGGTGTCACAGGAACACCACCTGGACGAGAGTTTCCGCGTGGTCGACGTGAGCGGGCGTGAGCCCTCCGGTCCACTGGCCCACTCCCGCTGGATTCGGCGCATTGCCTTGTGGCGGTCGGGTGTGCGAGAGATCGATGAACAGGCTTCGCGGATAGCCCCGGACGTGGTAGCGGCGCTGGACCCCTTCATCGCGGGCTGGATCGCCTATCGGCAAGCGCGACGGCTGACACGCCCCTTCCTGATTACGCTCGTTTCGAACTACCGTCTGTCCTGGGAGGTGGCCGGGATGAACCCGATTCCGTTCCTCCCTCCTTCGATCTCTTTCGTGATAGAACGGTACATTTTGGGCAGGGCGGACCGGATCCATGTGGACTGTCAGCACTACGGTGAATACGCAATCTCCCGGGGGGTTTCACCGGAGCGCGTCCGGGTCATCCCTCGCTACGCGGACCCGGTTTTCTACGATGGGAGGGTCGAGTCCGATATCCTCGCCCGCTTAGGAATTAATGACTCCCGGCCCTGCGTGTATGTAGGTCGCCTGAGCCCGGAGAAATACTCGCTAGAGCTATTAGAGTCCTTCCGACGGGTGCACCAAGAGCGCCCCCACGCTCAGCTTGTGATCGTTGGGGGAGGCGGAGTGCTGGAAAACGAGTTCCTGGATCAATCGATCCGACTGGGGCTGCGGCAGGCCATCCACCTCATCCGGGGCCTCGAAGCCCAGGAGATCCGGTCGCTGCTCGCCTCGGCCGGCGTGGTGTTCGCAACGCACGCAGGCTACGCACTCTTGGAGGCTGCACTGGCGGAGGCCCCAGTAGTGGCGTACAACTTCGAGTGGCAACCGGAGGTGATCACAACCGGTGAAACGGGGCTGCTCGTCCCCTACCGCGACGCGGAAGCGATGGCTGACGCGGCTCTTGAGCTCCTGAATGACCCCACCCTGGCGAAGCAAATGGGCCGGTCGTTGGGGGAAAAAGCCCGTCGCGAGTACTCCGTGCAGCGAACCCGGGACGCTCTCGGCCAAAGCTACAGGCAGCTCCTGGGTCGAACACCGACATGAACGCGGGCATCGTCATTCCGACCTACAATCGCTCCGAGCTGGTGCGGGAAGCCGTCGAGTCCGCACTCCAGCAAACGGTTCCGGCTACGATCGTCGTGATCGACGACGGTTCGACCGACTCCACCCTCGAACGTCTGAAGGCCTTCGGCAACCGCATTCGGATTCATAGCCAAGGCAATTCGGAGCGGGGTGCGGCCCGGAACCGGGGGGTGGACCTCATCCCAGAGGCAGACCTCCTGTTCTTCTTGGACGCAGATGACTGGATTGCTCCGGATCATGTGGAACAACTTGCCAAGCTGGCACGTGAACACCCGGAATGTTCCCTTGTCGCTGCCTCCGGGTTCGAAACGGACGGCGACCTCAGGCCACTTCGCCGTCTCCCAGGGGTTCCCGGACGGCCGATCACGACCCGGGCATTTCTTATGGGGAACGAACCGTTGGCCCCAAGCCTCTTCGCGGTTCCCCGCAAGGTTTTCGAGACTGTGGGTGGCTTTCCGGAGGCGCGCAATGTGGCCGGGTCGGAAGATTGGCTGTTCGCCGCCCGAGCCCTCGCCCTGGGACCCGCCATCCGCGGCACCCGCTCCACTGTGAAGATGCGGAAGCACGATGGCAACTCGATGGCGAATGCCCGCTCCATGCACCAGAGTATGCTGCGGGCTCACGACCACCTTTTCGGAGAAGAAACCAGCCCCGTCCTCCGCCCCGATCCCCGCCTCCACCGCTCATCGCGTGCCAACCTCCTGTTGAGAGCCGCAGTCGGGTATTATGCCGCTGGCGACATGGCCACCTCCCGACAGGTGCTCGTGCAAGCCGTCCGACTCACGCCCATCATTCTCAGTCATCCCCTTACGGTATGGACCTTCCTGCGGACCCTTTTGGGCTCCCGTCTCAGCGCACGACTCCGAGACCTGAAGCACCGGTGGCAAACCTATTCCTGACAGGGGTGGCCACCTGCTTCGACGGGGGTTTTAAGGGGTCAGCGTCTAAGCAGAACCGGAACGGAGTATCGCCCCGTATCCACAACGGGGAAGCCCCGGTCACAGCGTCCACAGACCAGCTCGTGGGGTCCCTTCTCTGAAGTGGAAAGTCCGCGTCTGCACACCGGACAGGCCAGACGACTTGCCAACTTTACCCGGGGATCCGAGCGCCGTCGAAAGAACGACCAGACCACTCCCAGAGTCCGTTCACGACTACGCGGGACTGCGACTCCGGACACGAGGGTTTCCCGGACGGACTGGAAGTCCGCATCGAAAGCACTTCCCTCGGCTTCTCCGGGGCCACCCTCCACCCGGACCCGCGGCCACCCCTCCCATCGAAGCGCATGAATGTTTCCCAGCGCCTCCAGGTGATCGAGGAAGAACTCCGTCCATCCCTGGCATTCCGCATCGAGCCTTCGGAACCATGCGGCCAGTTCGGGATCCGGCTCACGGTTGGCTTTGCCCCGAAAAACCAGTCGGCCCTTGTCATCCGCGTCGATCACCCAGCGATGAAAGGGAAAAGGCAACATCCGCTCATTGAGAGAGGAGGGAACCTCGACGTACCCCCTTGGAGCCACCCGGGCCAACTCGGACGCCGCCCGTTCGGGATCCTCGACATGCTCCAGAACGTGCGAGCAGATCACATAGTCGAAGCTGCCGTCCCGGAACGGAAGTTCATGGACATCTCCCACCACGAACGGGCGATCCAGAATGAGCGGATTGCGGTTCCTCTCCGTATCGTCACCAACGTAGAGATCGCAGAGAACGTTGGCCCGAGGGTTGGGGGCCTGGCCACTGCCCACCTCCAACACGACGTCCTCGGGCCGAAGCCTGAAGGATCGAATTAGCCGGAGCTTTCGCCTTGCGACCCTTAACGTTCTGAGGGGATTCATTTGCGTGCCTGAACTAGGAGGTCTCGCCGGTCGTATGGACCCTGGTCTCGGGCGATCTCAACCAGACCCACTTCGAAGCCACCGTCCCCAAGCAAAGCGAGAATCTTCGACAAGGAGGTCGGATCACGGGAATCATAATGCACCTCCATCACAATATGCTTAATTTGGGGCAACGCCCCGCTCTCCGAGAGCTCGGCCAAAACATCCTCTTCGGCGCCCTCCACATCCAGCTTGAGCAGCGCTACCTCATCCGGAAGGAGGGAGGAGAGTGGAACACACTGAACCCGTACATCCCTAGTCCCCACCACCGGATCACCTTCGCGTACATAGGCACCCGGTGACGTAGCAGACCAGGACGGAATGGAAAGCACGACATCTTTCGCTTCTCGGCCCACTGCAACCGGGTGAATGCGCACGCGGCTCGCCGTGATGTCGGAGAGATTCATCCGAAGCCGTTCCTCCGCAGCCGGGTTCGGCTCGACAATCACCAACCGGACCTCGGGTCTGCGATGAATCACATACAGCGAAGACAGCCCGAGATTTGCACCGCAGTCCACAACCCATACCGACTTCCTCTCCGGAATCGTGTCCGTCGCATCCCCATAAACCTGGCGCATGAAGATCTCTTCGACGAGGTATACGAAGGAAGGGCCATCCGAGAACCGCACCGGGTACCCGAGAACTCGGTCCTCACTCCACTCCCAGGACCATAATCCGTAGGCCCAGACCTTCATCCGAAGCCGAACGAAGTCGGCAGAAAGGCGGAGGCGCCCGGGAAAACTCGGGCCGGACCACAGTGCTAGAATCGAGCTGAACGTGTTCCAGATGGTCCGGGACAGAGACCATCGCGCCTCGAGACGTGACACACCTGTCACGCCCCCCTCCCCCGCAACCACCCCTCCAACGTAAGTAGCGCCCAGAGCGCATGGGCGTGATCCGCGCTCCCCTCTTGGTGCTCCCGCCAGAGCTCCGTTACGGCCGCAGGGCGGACCCACTCCTTCACGCGGCCGTCGGAGGCTAGGAGGGTGTCCTCCACGAAGGGCTTCCACTCTCCCCGTAGCCACTCGGGAAGAGGGATGGCGAAGCCCATCTTGGGCCGCTTGGCGATCTCCGGGGTCAGGAGGTCGGGAAAGGCGTCCTTCAAGAGACCCTTCAGCCGTCCCCTGGGCATACGGATCCCATCGGGGAGGCGGGCGGCGAACTCCACCAGGGCCGTGTCCAGGAAGGGGGAGCGAAGCTCCAGTCCGTGGGCCATGCTGCTCCGGTCCGTCTTCACCAGAAGATCCTCGGGCAAGTACGT
>SKZC01000500.1 GCA_007127575.1 Gemmatimonadota bacterium | reverse complement strand
GAAGGCGCGGACACAATTCCTACCGTCCTCCTTCGCCCGGTAGAGGGCGTGATCCGCCGCCGCCAGAAGCTCGTCCGGAGAGCGCATGCTGGGGTGGTACGCCGCCACCCCGGCACTCACTGTGAGGGGGCCGTGGGGGAGTCGGTGTTTTCGGAGTGCCTCCCGTACCCGTTCCGCGAAGACCATGGCCCCCTCGGTGTCCGAGCCGGCGAGGACGGAGAGAAACTCCTCCCCTCCGAAACGGGCCGATAGGTTCATCCGCCGGGTGGTGTGGGAGAGGATCTGGCCGAAGGCCCTGAGCGCTTGGTCGCCGGCGGCGTGCCCGTGTCGATCGTTGTAGACCTTGAACTCGTCCAAGTCGAAGAGGACCACGGCCAGGAGCCTCCCTCGCTCCGCGGCCCCGAACTCGTTCTCCAGGAAGATCCGAGCGTGGCGTCGGTTGGGCAGCCGGGTAAGGATGTCCGTGAGGGCCAGATCCTCAACCGTTGCCCGCTCCCGGTGGAGGAGCTCGGTGACCCAGCCGATCCCCAGGGAGATCCCGAGATATGCCACCACGATCCCCAGGAGGATCTCCGGTACCTCCCGGTCCAGGAGGTTGACCACCACCTGGGTGAGGGAAAGGGTGGCCATACCGACGGCCAGCGCCGTGGCCACGCCGCGCCACCCTCGGTAGTAGGCCAGGAGAAAGGCCGGGACCAGGGCCAGGAGCCAGAGCAGGGCGCCTGCTTCTCCCAGGGCGTCCGGGAAGAGGACCGCCCCGGTGACCGGGACCACCAACGCCGCCAGGGACAGAGCCAGGGCCCGCGGGGGAACCTCACGGTACGGATACTCGTCGGCGGCGAACATCAGAGCAAAGTGCCCGGGCCCGAAGAGGGGGTCAAGGCGCGGGGCACCTTCCGGCCTCTGGGGAGCTTACGGCTCGTAGCGCCTGGACGAGATGACGCCGGTGTCGAACCCGGCCAGGTGAAGTCCGCCATGGAAGCGGGCGTGTTCCACTTTTAGGCACCGGTCCATCACGACGTTGAGGCCGTGGTCCACTCCGATCCGGGCCGCTTCCGGGCTCCAGATCCCCAGTTGCAGCCAGAGGGTGTCCGCGCCCACGTCCACCGCCTCCCGAGCCACGGTGGGGCAGTGCTCCGGGGCCCGGAAGACGTCTACGATCTCCGGTCTCTCCGGAAGCTCGGCCAGCGAAGGATAGGACGGCCGGCCCAGGATCTCCGACTCCATGGGGTTCACGAAGTACACCTGGAAGTGCGCTGCGGAGGAGATGAGGTAGGTGGCCACGAAGTTGCTCGGTCGCTCCGGTTTCCCCGAAACTCCCACCAGCGCCACCACTTTGGAAGATCGGATGATCTGCAGTCGACGGCCGGCGGTGGGAGGGCTCCATCCCTCGACGGGGGTGTGATCGATGGTGGAGATCCATCGTTCGTTGAACCCCTCGCCGCCTCCGTTCCGTTCCTGCTCCCCGGCGCCTCCGGGCAGCTCGCACGCGCTTCCTCGGCTCATTCCGTGGCCCTCCTCAGTGCTTGATCCAGATCCCAGCAAATATCGTCCAGGTCCTCCAGACCCACCGAAATCCTCACCATGTCCGGGGTGATGCGCGCGGCTCTCAGGTCCTCGTCGGAAAGCTGTTGATGGGTCGTGGAGGCAGGGTGGATCACCAGGGACTTCACATCTCCCACGTTAGCCAGATGACTCACCATCTCCAACGACTCGATGAACCGAGCACCGGCTTCACGTCCGCCATCGATGCCGAAGGTGAAGATGGAGCCGGACCCTCGCGGGAGGTACTTCTGGGCCCGCTCGTGGAAGGGAGAGTCCTGAAGCCCTGGGTACTGCACCCACTTCACACACGGGTGATCTTGGAGCCACTGGGCCACCGCCATACCGTTCTCCACATGGGCATCCATGCGGAAGGGGAGGGATTCCAGGCCCTGGAGAAAGAGAAAGGCATCGAAGGGGGAGAGGCAGGGGCCTACGTCCCGAAGCTGTTCCACCCGGAGCTTCGTGCAGAAGGCGTACTCCGCGAAATTCTCCCAGAACCGAAGGTGGTTGTATGAGGGGATGGGCTCGGTCATCTGGGGAAACTTCCCCGAATCCCATCGGAACGCACCCGACTCCACCACCACGCCGCCGATGGACCGGCCGTGCCCTCCGATGAACTTGGTGGCGGAGTGCAGGACGATGTCCGCTCCATGTTCGATGGGGCGGCAGAGGTACGGGGTGGCGAAGGTGTTGTCCACCACCAGCGGAATCCCGTGGGCGTGGGCCACCTCTGCCAGCCCTTCGAAATCGGGGACCGAGCCGGTGGGGTTCCCGATGGTCTCCACGAAGAGGAACTTGGTCTCGGGGCGGATCTCGGCGGCGAAGTCCTCCGGCTCGTCCGAGGTCACGAACGTCGCCTCGATCCCCAGCCTCCGAAGCGTCACGTTGAACTGGGTGTACGTTCCGCCGTAGATGGCCGAGTGGGCGATGAAGTGGTCGCCGGCGTGACAGAGGGCGGTGGCGGTGAGGAAGGCGGCGGACTGTCCGCTGGAGGTGGCTACCGCGCCGATTCCCCCCTCCAGCGAGGCCATGCGCTCTTCGAAGGCCGCCACCGTGGGGTTGGAGATTCGGGTGTAGATGGTCCCATACTTCTGTAGGGCGAAGAGGTCCGCAGCGTCCTCGGTGTCTTCGAAAACGAAGCTGGTGGACTGATATATGGGCACCGCCCTCGCACCGGTGGTGGGGTCCGGTCTTCCTCCGGCGTGAAGGGCTCGGGTTCGAAAGCCCCATTCGCGGTCCGCCATATCGCTTGCCTCTCGTTCGTTGTCCGATGGTGATCTTCGCCCTTCGGGTGGGTCATCGGCGTCATAGACGATCCCACCAGCGCGGGTCTACCGAGAAGAGGAGCTGCCACTCCCCATCCGGATATCCCCGGGCCCCCTCCAGCCGAAGCAGGTCGTAAAAAAAGCCGGCCCCGATCGTGGCCCCCAGGCGAACCCCGTCAGTGACCTGAGCGTTCCAGTTCGAGGGGATCCGGCCGTCAGCCGCTTCCGTCCAGCCGGCCCATAGCCCCCCCCGCAGCCGGAGCCATGGGACGTGGGCGTCCACAGCTCCCTCCAGGGAGGATTGGATGTGGTGTTCCCCGGCGAATCCTCGGTAGGGATGCCCGGGCAGGGTGTGGCGACCTCCCAGGAGGGTAAGCCGCTGGAGGGGTGAGGTGCCCAGGGTCGCGCCCCCTCGAACGGACCCGGTGAGGCCGGTCCCGGGCCGACCCTCCCAGCCCCGAAGCCGTGCGGAGAGGAGGAGTCGAGCGAACTCACCACCCTCTCGAAGACTCCCCACCTCCAAGGATCCCTGGAACCGACGGTGCCCCGGTCGGCGGTACGGATCCTCCCAGCCCACCTCCCCCCGGACCGATGCCAGGAGGCCCGAGTCCACCTCCCGGACCGGTCGGAAGGCCCGACCCCCATCCAGGGGTGCGCGCTCCTGGGTGAGAGGCAGGGACGACGCCCACTCCGCGTGGAGCGCCGCTCCCACCGTCCAAGCCTGTCCGGGGTGGGCCCGAATTCCGACCTGAGCCCGGTGAGTGAGGTAGGGATCGAGGTAGTCGGCTCCCCGCGTCACAGCGGCCAGGGTGTTCGTGAGTCCGTCCGAGCCCGGGTGGGGACCGATGTCCCTCAACTGGGCCAGCGTCCCTTCCACCTCCAGGGTCAGGCCGGAGCGCAGCGGCATCCTTCCGCGAACCCCCAGGGACGGGTCCCGGGAGCCGAAGGCATACCCGCCGGTGATCCGAACGTCCAGGGCGGGGTGCGGACGAAGTCCCAGCCCCGAACCCACCCTCCACCCCTCCGCTCGGTTGAACCTCAGGACCGAGGAAACGTCGGGAACGTGGAGGCGAACCGGGGGCAACCCGGATGGGTGGGATTGCTCCAGGAGCTCTCGGCCTCGCCGGCGGATCTCTCCTGGATCCATTCGCCCCACGGAGCTGGGGAGGTCCCCGCTTCTCACGGCGTCCAGCGGGGCTTCGGGGAAGGGGAAGGCCTCCAGCTCCTCCGGGGGTGCGCGGGTCACCCGGGGACCCCGGAACGCCTCCTGATCCAGCGGAACGTTGAACTCGTACCCCCCGGTGCGAAGGACGGCGAGGATGATGGTCCCCACGCCGAGATCCAGTTGCGGGATCTCCCGACGTACCTCCACCCGCTGCTCGTGGGGGAGCCAGTGTCGACCTTGCCAGAGGCCGTACTCCAGAGCCACCTGGACCTGATCGTTCCGGGGGTCCACGTAGGACGAGGGGGTGAACGTGAAGTCCATCCTCACCAGAGCGCCCGATTCCCGGTCCAGGCGGAGGGTGCCCACCACCCCGGGGTTGTCGGGGTCGGCGGGCCGGACCTCCAACTCGTAAACCCGGATGGATCGGGGGGTGGGGTCGTCAGGTTCCGGGGGCAAGGTCACCGTGACCGAATCGGAGAGTCGGAAGTCGTAGCCTCCGACCTGGGCCTCCGGCGGGGCCAGGGGATGGGGCACGTCCCGCACGTCCATCCCTTCACCCACCTGGATGCGGTCCCCAAACCCGTACTGGACGAGGGTGAGTCGATCCAGAAAGTACTGGAAGTCCCGGATGGGAAGGAGTTTCTCCTCCTGGTGACCTACGATGACCTGCTGGGTGAGGCCTGGCGCCATCCAGTAGAGGTCCACCGCTACCTGGTCAACTCTCAGGAGCGGACGATCCTCACCTTCTTCCGGGTCGATGTAGAAGTACACGTTCCCTCGGGTCTCAGCCCGGTAGCTCCGAAGCTCCGGATCCTCCTGGAGGGCACGGCGGGCCTCTCTGCCCCGGTCCACCAATTCCAGGGCACGGGGGGCGTTCCAGTCACCGGACGGCGCGGTCTGGGCCGGGAGAGGGCCCGGTGGCGACAGCACCGAGGCCAGGCACAGGAGAACCAGATGAACGACCCCCAGCGCCGCAATTCGAGGGAGGTTCCAGAAGGAGTGGCGCACCGACCTCACAGCGGTCTCGGCGTCAGGGGCGTAGAGGGCGGGTGGAGGGGAAGGGGGGCTCATGATTCACGGGGAATATACCGACCTTACGGAGCGCCCTCCATCCCACCGGCCGGCTCCGAAGCCTACCCGGACCTTTCCGACGTTCATTAGGTTACTCTGGATACCCATTTGTTTGTGTCTGCCGGCCCGAGGAGGCG
>SKZC01000188.1 GCA_007127575.1 Gemmatimonadota bacterium | reverse complement strand
CGTCGCCATGACCCGAAGCGCACCGAAGGGATCCACCGCAAGCCATCCCCAGCCGGAGCCGAACTGGCCGGCGGCGGCCGAAGAGAGCTTCTCCTTCAAGGAGTCCAGAGAGCCGAAGGCGTCGTTGATGGCGGAGGCCAGATCGCCGGAGGGCTGATCCCCTCCGCCGGGTGCGATGACCTCCCAGAAGAGGCGGTGGTTTTCGAACCCACCGCCGTTGTTCCGGACCCCCGTCTGAATCTCCTGAGGCAGCCCGTGGAAGCCCCGAAGGAGCTGTTCGGCACTGTGGCCGTGGAGCTCGGAGTGGCTCTCCAGGGCGGCGTTCAGCTTGTTCGTGTACCCTTGGTGGTGCTTGGAGTGATGGATCTCCATGGTGCGGGCGTCGATGTGGGGCTCCAGGGCGTCGTAGGCGTAGCCCAGGTCGGGAAGCTGGTGGGGATAGGCCATATGCGTCGCTCCTCCTCTCGTTCGTGTGGGTGCGTGCCTGGCAGGTCACGCTGTTAGGTTAGATCGCGTGGAACCTGTACACAACTTCGCCTCAGACTTTCCGCACCGCACTCCGGAAGGGGACTCCGCTACCTCCGGGCGCGGGAGGGGTGCGCCGGGACCTCCCCGGTCCCGGATCCTCCTGGTGGACTGCGACATGTTCTTCGTCCAGGTGGCCCGCCTGGAGGACCCGGAGGGGGTGGGGCGAACTCCCCTTCTCATGGTGGGAGGCTCCCCTTCGGGAAGAGGCGTCATCACCTCCGCCTCCTACGAGGTTCGAGCCTACGGCGTCCGCTCCGGCATGCCCACGGCTCAGGCCCTTCGGCTCTGCCCCGAAGCCACGGTGGTGCCCGTCCCCCGAGGGGCCTGCGCCGAACGGAGCCGAGCCGTGCGGTCCGTGCTGGAGGAGCTGGCCCCAGTGGTCCAGGCGGCCTCCATCGACGAATTCTACCTGGACCTGTCGGGCATGGAGCGGCTCCTACGGGGGGAGTCCCTGGAGGAGACGGCCCACCGGATCCGGAGGCGCGTCCTGGAGGGCACCCGCATTTCCGTCTCCATCGGGGGAAGCACCCGGAAGATGGTAGCGAAGCTGGCGGCGGGAGAGGCCAAGCCGGCGGGGGTCCACATCGTGCCTCCCGGCGGAGAGGCGGCGTTCATGCGGCGATTTCGTCTGGCCCAGATCCCCGGCGTGGGGCCGGCATTCCTCTCCGCCTTGGAGGCCAAGGGGCTCAGTACGGTGGAGGACATCCTACCCGTGAAGCTCACCTGGCTGGAGCGTTGGTTCGGTTCCACCCGGGGACGGTGGCTCTACCACCGGGTTCGGGGAGAGGACCCGAGCCCCGTTTCTCCGGGGGAGGACCGGAAGTCGGTGAGCTCTGAACGAACCTTCCCCCGAGACCTGGTGGACCGGGCCGAGATGGAGAGGGCGCTCCTGGACCTCTCGGCCTCTGTGGGGAGGGGGCTGCGGAAGCGAGGTCTCCGGGCCCGGACGGTGACGCTCAAGGCTCGGACCACCCGATTTCGAAACCGGACGGTGAGCCGGACGCTACCCGAGCCCGTGGAGTCCGACACGGCCCTCTTTCAGGTGGCGCGGGAACTTCTGGCCTCGGTCCTGGAAGGACGCCGCCCCGGCTACCGGCTCCTGGGGGTCTCGGCCTCCAACCTGGTGGAAGCGGAGGAGGGGGCCCAGCTCGCCCTCTTCCAGGAAGAGGCGGTGGAGTCGGAGCGGGACCGAATCCTCTCCCGCGCTGCGGACCGACTCCGGACCCGGTTCGGGGAGGGGGCCCTGCGTCCCGGGCGGATGGTGGAGCCCAACCCCCGGGGCAGGGAGGAGGACACCGATGGGGCCTGAGCGCTTGGACGGACCGCCTGGAGGGTTCGTCCTGCCGGACTCCCTCTTCGGAGCTCCTCGTCCCCTGGTGGGGATGGTTCACCTCCTCCCCCTTCCCGGCGCTCCGGGAGCCCTGGCACCCATGGACCGGATCCTGGAGCGGGCCGTTCGAGACGCCCGGATCCTGGAGGAGGGCGGACTCCACGGGATCCTGGTGGAAAACTACGGAGACGTCCCCTTTCACCCGGGAAGGGTCCCGCCGGAGACGGTGGCGGGGCTGGCGGTGGCGGTGGACCGTCTCCGCTCCACCGTCTCCGTACCGGTGGGGGTGAACGTCCTCAGAAACGACGCTCGCTCCGCCCTGGGGATCGCCGCCGCCACGGGAGCCGCCTTCATCCGTGTGAACGTCCACACCGGGAGCATGTTCACGGATCAGGGGCTCCTGGAAGGCCGGGCCCACGAGACGCTACGGGAGCGCCGCCGGCTGGCTCCCGGCACGGCCATCCTGGCCGATGTCCTGGTAAAGCACGCGGCTCCGCCGCCAGGGGTGACGGTGGCCGGGGCGGCCCGGGACCTGAGGTACCGGGGCCGGGCCGATGTCCTGGTGGTCTCGGGGGCGGAGACGGGACGCGCCCCCTCCCCGGAACGGATCCGTACGGTGAAGGAGGCCCTTCCGGAGGCCCCGGTTTGGGTGGGGAGCGGGCTCACCCCCGAGTCGGCGGCCGAGCTCCTGGACGCCGCCGACGGCGCCGTGGTGGGGAGTTCGCTTCAGCGGGACGGCCGGGCGGGGTCCGAGGTGGACCCCGCCCGGGTCCGGCGGTTCATGGCCGCGGTGCCTCCCGCTCCTTGAGCCACGGCTTCCGCTTGAAGTAGGAACCGGCCTCGTCCTTCACCTTCCCGGTGAGGAAGATGACGGCGATGAGATTGGGGATGATCACCAGGCCAAGCAGGATGTCCCCGATGGTCCAGGCCAGGATCAAGGGCGCCACCGCCCCGACGAAGTGCATGACGACGAACATGAGCTTGTACGGGAGTACCGCCTTGGCCCCGAAGAGGTAGAAGGCGCACCGGTCACCGTAGTAGCTCCAGGCGATGGCGGTGGAGATGGCGAAGAGGAGCACCGTAAGAAGCACGATGTAGTGGCCCCAGTCGCCCGGGAGCCCTCGGCGGAAGGCCAACATGGTGAGAGGAGCCCCGTTGGTCACCGCGTTCCCGTAGAGGACGGCGTGGGTGGTACCGTCCTCTTCCACCGCCTGCGCCGCCCCGGGAAGGATGGTCCCGGTGAAGGGCTGGGTCTGCTCCGGATCCAGGTAGAACCGAGCCACCGGAACCTCATGCCAGGCGAAGCGGACGTCGCCCACGTCGGCATGGACCGGAGCGCCCGCCTCCACCGGAATCTCGTCGGGAGCGGACTGGAAAAAGCTGAAGCGGCCGTCGTCTCGCTCGGCCACGAAGCTGATGGCGCCGGAGGAGAGATCCAGATCCGTGGGGATCTGATCGTCCCAGGAGGAGGTGATGATGATCACCAGCGCCGTCATGGTGCAGATCACGATGGTGTCGATGAAGGGCTCGATGAGTCCCACCACTCCCTCCGACGCCGGCTCGTCGGTGCGGGCCGCCGCGTGGGCGATGGGAGCGGATCCCTGACCCGCCTCGTTGGAGAAGAGGCCCCGCCGCACGCCCCAAAGCATGGTGAAGAGGAAGGTCCCCACACCGGCCCCGGCCACCCCCGCGGAGGGGTTGAAGGCCTCGGTGAAGATGAGGCCGAGGCTGGGAAGAACCTGATCCCAATGCAGGATGAGGATGAAGAGGGCGCCGGCAACGTAGATTCCCGCCATGGCGGGAGCCAGAATCCCGGTCACCCTCCCGATCCGGCTGATCCCACCGATGATGACGAGGCCGATGATGGTGGCGGTGGTGACCCCGGCGATCCAGGGCGAGATGCCGAACTCGTCCTGGAAGACGTCGGCCACCGTGTTCGCCTGCACGCCGTTCCCGGTGAAGAGGGCCACCGCCGCCAGGAAGACGGCGAAGATCACCGCCATGGGCTTCCACGCCTTCCCGAGCCCCTTCTCGATGTAGAACATGGGCCCTCCGGCCACCATCCCCTCCCAGGGCCGTTCCGGGTCCGGCTCCCTCACGTTCCGGTACTTCTGGGCCAGCGTCACCTCGGAAAATTTCGTGGCCATCCCCAGAACCCCGGTGACCCACATCCAAAAGAGGGCACCAGGTCCGCCCCAGTGAATGGCCAGCGCCACACCGGCGATGTTTCCGATCCCCACGGTGGCGGACAGGGCCGTGCTCAGGGCCTGGAAGTGGGAGACGTCCCCGGGGTCGTCGGGATCCGAGTACTTCCCCGAGACCACGGCAAAGCCGTGACCCAGCTTGGTGAACTGGATGAAGCTGAGCCGGAAGGTGAAATACACCCCGGCGCCCAGGAGTAGGATCACCACGAAGGGGATGGTTTCGTCCCCTACCGGGATCCCCGAAGTCCACACCAAGGTGTCTAACTGGTCCGCGAGCTGACGGATGAAGTCCATCGTTGCCTATCCCCGGTGACCACGAGAGTCGGTGACCGCGAAGCGCGGTGCCTGCCGCACGAAACGTGGAAGAATTACAGGGTCAGGAGGTGGAGGCAACCCTGGACGCGCCGGCCGGAGCCAACTGAAACCTTCCGGGCCCGGCTGCCGTACTAGCGGACATCTTGCGGGAACTCGCCTTGAGGGAACCCGTCTCCGGCTCGCCTCTCACCCGACAGCGAGCCTCCGCCCTTCCCGGGAGCGACCGTCCATGAAGCGACAGCCAGTGGTCCCCACCGCAGTACGCGCTCTCGGACCAGGGGTTCGGGGGACCCTTTCCGGCTTCGGTCCGCCGCTCCTCCTGCTCCTCTGGCTCCTGGGAACCGCGTCCCCGTGGCCGGTGGCCGCCCAGGAGACGGAGGTGGAGGATCCGGGGCCCAGCGTGGGACTCATGGCCGGGGATTGGGGCGTGGCCCTGGGGCATCGGAGCCGGGTCACCGGGCTCCGGATGAACGTGAGTGACACCCGTCTGGACCGGGTCACCGGTGTGAACCTGACGCTCTGGAAGCCGAACCCTCCGGTGGGAGGAAGCGTCAACGGGCTGGCGCTGGGGGTAGTGGCTCCGGCGGCGGGACGAATCCGGGGGGTGAGCGCTGGAGGGGGCGGCGTCCTCGCCGGAGAGTCTCTCCTGGGAGTTCAGCTCGGCGGGCTGGGGGTGGTGTCGGAGGGGACCATCCGGGGCATCTCGGCGGGGGGGCTGGGCGTGGTGGCCCAATCGGACCTGGACGGAGTCGCCTTCGGGGGGTTGGGAGTGGTGTCCCAGGGGCATGTTCGGGGAGCCCTTCTGGGAGGGCTG
>SKZC01000017.1 GCA_007127575.1 Gemmatimonadota bacterium | reverse complement strand
GAGGACCCCGACTGCGGAACGTTAGAGGTCGGGTCCACCGTGGAGTTGGCATACGTGGACCAGTCCCGGGAGAGGCTGGATCCGGAAAAATCCGTCTGGGAGGAGGTCTCCGGAGGCCATGACGTCCTGGACTTCGGAAAGGCTCAGGTCAACTCCAGGGCCTACCTGTCCTGGTTCGGGTTTCGAGGCGCGGAGCAGCAGAAGAAGGTGGGGGTCCTATCAGGTGGAGAACGGAACCGACTCCACCTGGCCAAGCTCCTCCGCTCCGGGGGGAACGTCCTCCTCCTGGACGAGCCCACCAACGACCTGGACGTGGATACCCTCCGGGCCCTGGAGGAGGCACTTCTCTCCTTCCCCGGGTGCGCGGTCATCATCTCTCACGACCGGTGGTTCCTGGACCGGGTAGCGACGCACATTCTGGCCTTCGAGGGGGAAAGCCGGGTGACCTGGTATCCCGGCGGCTATCAGGAGTACGAAGCGGACCGGAAAAAGCGCCTCGGGGACGAGGCGAACCGGCCGCAACGGATCAAGTACCGAAAGCTGGTTCGAAGCTGATCCGCACCGGACGTGGTCGCATGAGCCGCAGATCGTAGAGGGAGGGGACGGGAGGGAATGGAGATCGGAGTGTTCTCCTTCGGCGAGACCCGATTGGATCCGGACACGGGCAGACCCCTGAACGCCGGAGAGCGGCTCCGGAACCTGGTGGAGGAGATGGAGGTGGCGGACCGGGTGGGCCTGGACGTCTTCGGGGTAGGAGAGCACCACCGCCCCGACTACTCGGTCTCCACCCCTGCCGTGGTCCTGGCCGCCGGGGCGGCCCGGACCCGACGAATTCGCTTGACCAGCGCCGTGTCCGTGCTCAGCTCCCACGACCCGGTCCGCGTCTTCCAGGACTTTGCCACCCTGGACCTCCTCTCCCACGGACGGGCGGAGATCATGGCCGGCAGGGGCTCCTTCACCGAGTCCTTCCCCCTTTTCGGATACGACCTGGAGGACTACGACGAGCTCTTTTCAGAGAAGCTGGAGCTCCTCCTGAAGCTCCGGAAGAGCGAGCGAATCAGTTGGGAAGGGCGGCACCGTCCCGCCATCGATGATCGAGGCGTCTACCCTCGGCCCGCGCAGGACCCGCTCCCGGTCTGGATCGCCGTGGGCGGAAGCCGGGGCTCCGTGGTGCGAGCGGGCTCACTGGGCCTCCCCATGGCTCTCGGGATTATCGGTGGAGCCGCCGGCCGCTTCCGGCCTGCCGTAGAGCTCTACCGTGAGACCGCTTCCAAGGCGGGCCACGCCCCGTCCTCCCTGGCCGTCAGCGTGAACTCCCACGGGTTCATCCACCCCGACGGGGACACCGCCCGGGAGCTGGCCTTCCCTCCCTTCGCCGAGACCATGAACCGGATCGGGCGGGAGCGAGGTTGGTCGCCCCTCACCCCTCGCCACCTGGAGCAGGAGGCCACCCTCCCCGGCGCCCTCTTCGTGGGAACCCCCGACGAGATCGTGGAGAAGATCCTCTTCCAGCACCGGATCTTCGGCCATGAGCGGTTCTTGCTCCAGCTCACCGTGGGTCCCCTCCCCCACGAGCTGGTCCTGCAGGCCATCGAGCTTTTGGGAACCGAGGTGGCGCCATCCGTGCGAAGTGAGTTGGGACGATGATGCAGGAGCGTAGCACACCCCGGGAACCGGACACTCACTCTTCGTGTTCGAAAGGGAGCCCCCTCAACTCCGGAGCGACGCGCCATGTCCGTTGCTGAAGAACATCCGACCCCCACTTCCGCCACCTCCCCCACGGTTCATTTGACCTCCGCCGCCGTGGAGAAGATCCAGGAAATGCTGGAGGAGGAGGGGCTCCTGGAGGAAGGCGGACTCAGGATCTCCGCCCACTTCGGAGCGGGGTGCTCCACGCCCCTGCAGTTTGATCTGGTCATGGAGGTGGAGCCGCAAGAGGAGGATTCCATCCTGCAAGGCCCCGGAATCCGGATCTTCATCTCCCCCAGAAGCGCTTGGGCGGTGGATGGATTGCGGCTGGACTATGTAGACTCCCCTCTCATGGGCTCGGGGTTCGCCTTCCAACACCCCCGCGGGAGAAGCGGCCGGGCCTGCTGACCGGGCCAGGAACCGACTCACCGACCCAAGCCGTCCCAGGCACCTCCCCCCCTGGCCCACCCCACCGGGAACCTCCCAAAGTCGCCGTGGATTCCCCCAATGAACCGGGAGGAAACCCCACACCGAACGAAGGAGACCCACCCGTGGCGAAGCTTTCTGTAGTCGTACTGGCCGGTACCGAGGCCCACTCCGACTTGGCCCGAGTCCTGAACGCCCTGGAGTTGGTGAAGGAGGCCAAGGAGGCCGGAGACGAAGTAGAGTTGGTATTCGATGGAGCGGGGGTGACCTGGATCCCCGAGCTCGCATCAGAGGAACACAAGCTCCACGGTGTGTTCACGGCGGTGAAGGACAAGATCTCCGGGGCCTGCGAATTCTGTGTGAATGCCTTCGACGTGAAGGAGGAGGTCCGGGACGCGGGGATCGCCTTCCTCAGTGAATACGAGGGACACCCGAGCCTTCGGCGACGCATCGCACAGGGCTACTCCCTGGTGACGTTCTGACCATGAACCGACGCATCCGGTCCCTTCCCCTGCTCATCCCATCCCTCCTCTCCGGAGTCATGGTGATGGGGTGCAGCGAGGGGGAGGTGCCAGAGGTAGAGGTGGCGAGGGAGTCGGCCGGGAGCCCGGGGGGGGAGGTGGTGGAGGTGGGGAGGCTGTCCGGCACCTCGCCCGGCGGAACCCAAGCCACGATCTCGCTTTCCCCGGACCCGCCTCGTGCCGGGCCGGTGGAGGTGTCCATCGAGTTCGCGTCTCCGGTGGAGGACCCCGGCTCCCTAACCGTGGACCTGGTGTCCCCGGACATGCCGGCCCACGGGGTGATGCGGCACCCAGTCCGGCCCACGGACGCCGGCGGTGAAGGAGGTCGATATTCCGCCACGGTCCCCATCCCCATGGAAGGTCTCTGGAATCTCTACCTGAATCTGGACGTCGGTGTGGAGGCGGTCCCGTTCGAGTTCCAGGTGGCGCCACACAACGACGTTCCCCCGTCCTTCAGCGGAGACGATTCCGCAGGTGGCAACGAGCCCGTAGACCACGGCCAGCACCACCATCATTGAACCCCAAGACGAAGGAGAAACCCTGCAATGCGTAACCTCATGATCCCGACGTTCAGTTTGAGTCTTCTCTTCCTGCTCCTGACCCCCGGAGCCGCCGAGGCTCAGGCCCAGGGGGAGACCGTACAGTTCCGCGCCCAAGTCGTCGATGTCGCCTGCTACACCGTGCACGACCTCACCGGTGAGGACCACAGAATGTGTGCGCAGGTTTGCGCCGACCAGGGTGTGAGCCTGGTCTTCCTGGATGACGAAGGAAGGCTGTACCACCCTGTAGGGGAGGAGATGCCCAGCAGTGGGGATGAGGAGAACGCACGCCTCCGGCCTCACGCTGAACGGCACGTGGACGTGCAGGGCACGGTCATCGACCGCGGAGGCCTCCGGACCATCGTCATTGAAAGCATCAGCGAGGCCTGAAGGCAGCCCTGCGGAATCGAGTCCATGCGATTCCTTGGGGAATGCAGGCAGCGCCGGTGGAGGGGAGTCTTCGGACTCGCCTTCACCGGCGTCGCCTTTTCCCTAACGGGGTGCGGCTCGGGGGGATCGGACGGCCCGGTGGCGGAGCCGGTATCCGACTACCAGCCCCCGGACCGGGCGCAGGAGCTGGAGACGACGGTCATCGCCAATCATGGACCGGCCGAGACCCTCCGGGTTCGAACCCACCTGCCGGCGAACGGCGCCCGACTCCTCTTCATGGAAGGACGCTCCGCCACGCGCACGGACGAGGACGGCTCCGCCTGGGTGGATCCCGACGGACGGCGCGTCGTCGTCTTCGACCCCCGGGGGAGAGTGGAGAGGATCATCCAGGGCGAGTCCTTCCCCACCGGAATCGACCCGTGGCTCGCCAAGGTCGACTCGGAAGGAGGCTGGCTGTTCTCCATGGACGGTTCCGGCCACCCCCTCCCACCCACTTCTCCAGCGGGACCCGTGGTTCCCCCCGCTCCCGTCACCGGGGCCGATGGTTCCCGTATCGGCGCGTCCCGGTCGCCGGTGTTTCATCCTCTCGCGCCGGTCCGGCCGGACATGCCCCTTCTCTGGGTCGCCCCCTCACCGGAGGAGCCGTTCAAACCTATGGGGCGAGTACGCTCGGCCAGCGAGCCTCTCCTCGGACATCTGGAAAACTCAGGATGGAACGTCCCCACCCCCGATGGGGGCGCGTATTTCGCCTGGGCTCTGGAGCCCAGACTTTCCCGCTTCGACGCCGAGGGAACCCTGCTCTGGGAGAGCTCATGGGTTCCTGAACGTTCCGTTGCTACACCTCGCCTGGAGGCTGTGGATGGAACGGCGCGAGCCGCCTTTGACATCGTCCACCACGGCCTGGCTCTGGGACCGGACGGGAGGACCTACATCCTCGGCCCCGTAACGGAGGACGGAACGAGACACCGGATCCTCGTCTTCGAGGACGACGGAGAGCTGAAGCGGTGGGGGACCGCTCCCAGAGAGCATGGAATCTTCGTGGACCGACGTGGGGCGGTGTATGCCGTCTCGGTGGAAGACGCGCTCTCCGGCTCGGCGACGGGGCAACGAAGCGCTTTCGAACCCTTCCGGCTGCCATCGCTGGAGGGGGACGACACCATCGCCCTGGAGGATCACCGAGGGAAGGTAGTCGTGGTGAACTTCTGGGCGAGCTGGTGTCCGCCGTGCCGGCGGGAGATTCCGGCCCTGGACTCCCTGAGGGCGGAGCTGGACCCCTCCGAGGCCGAGGTCATCGGTCTGAACGTGGACCGCATCGCGGGCCAGGGGATCTCCTTCCTGGCGGAGCTGGGCGGTGTGGAGTTCCCCAACGCGCAAGGCGACGAGGGAGATCTCCGCCATCGCTACGGCTACCGGGGGCTCCCGTACACGGTCATCCTGGACCGGGATCACCGCGTCGTGCAGAGCCTTTACGGGTTCGGCTCCTCCGTCGAGCCCATCCGGCAGGTGGTGCTTGAGGAGCTGGGCCGGTAGAGCTAGTACCTCGTTGCGGAAGTCCGTGTTGACACCGAGAGCGTCGGAGCGCCGCTCCAGGTAGGCGCGACGACGAGGCATAGCAGCGCTACGTCGAGGAGGAGCAACGACGCTGGAGCGG
>SKZC01000481.1 GCA_007127575.1 Gemmatimonadota bacterium | reverse complement strand
GGCTCCGACGGACGCCTGAGGCCCATCCCGCCCGCCCCCTTCTCCTTCTGGTACTGGCGACCCTCGGGGTATGGACGCACCCGGCCCTGGACTGGCTGAACACCTACGGCATGCGCTGGCTCATGCCCTTCGACAACCGCTGGACCTACGGGGACGCCGTCTTCATAATCGACCCCTGGCTGTGGCTCCTGGTGGGTGGGGCGTCCTTCGTGGTCTTCTCCCGCACCCTCTGGGCCCGAATCGCCTGGGCCGTGTTGGCGGCGGCGGGGAGTGCTCTGGTGCTGGCCTCCGTCATTCCGCTACCGGCCAAGGTCCTCTGGGTTTTGGGACTCGCCATCCTGGTCCTGATCCGAGCCCGGATCGGACCCCGCAAGCGACACCGGCAGCGTCGGGCGGCCGTCGCTCGTTTCTGTGGCGCCGGAGCGGCCGTGTACATCGCCGCGATGGTGGCCCTGGCGCAGGCTGCGGAGAGGGATGTGCGGAACCGCCTCGCGCAGGAGAGCATCGTGGGCGTGGGCGACGTCATGGTCTCCCCCGCTCCGGCCAACCCTCTGGCCGGGGTCGCCGTCGCCGAGGTCTCGGATATGTACATGCGGGGCACCTTCCGTTGGAACCGGTCCCCCCGGTTCCGTCCCGATCTTCCCGGCGTGTTCATCGGTGACTTGGAACCCCTGGTGGAGGCGGTCCAGGAAGACCCGGATGCCCGGAACTTTCTGAAATGGTCCCGGTTCCCGTTCTACCAGGTGGAGGAGGTGGAGGCCGGATTTCGGGTGCGGGTGGGAGATGCCCGGTATCCGGACGACCCGGGGACCGGCGGACTGCGGGGTGTGACGGTGTACCTAGATCCGGAGCTGCGACTACTGGATCCCCCCGGATGAGTCCCGGGCGGGTCCCCATGGACCCGTCCTCTCCGTTCACCCGAAGGCCGCCGAGCCCCATGGGGTCCCACATCCTCTTCCAACACCTTTCGGTCCTCCTGGCCCGGGCGTACTACCGGGTGACCATTGAAGGGGAGGAGATCCCTCCCCGGGGGCCCGTCTTGTTGGTGGCGAACCACCCCAACTCTTTGGTGGACCCGGCGTTGGTGGCAATGGCCGCGGGTCGGCCCGTCCGTTTCCTGGCTCGTGCACCCCTGTTCCAGCATCCGGCGTTCGGTTGGTTCATCCGAGGGATGGGCGCCATCCCCGTCCACCGACACTCGGACGCTCCGGAGTTGGTGGTCCGCAACGAGGACATGTTCCGCGCCGTCTGGCGAGCGCTGGCCCGGGACGGATCCGCAGTGGGAATTTTCCCGGAAGGGATGAGCCACAGTGGCCCCTCGCTGGCCCCATTGAAAACCGGAGCCGCACGGATCGCGCTAGGTGCCGGCGAAGCCCTGGGCCACACTCTGCCCATCATCCCCGTGGGACTCACCTTCCGGGCCAGGGAACAGTTCCGGTCAGAGGCACTGGCCCTGGTGGGACGCACTGTGGAATGGGAAGACCTGATGACCGACTCCCACGACTCCGCCCATGCGGTTCGGGAGCTCACCCAGCGGATCCGGGACCGGCTTCACGAAGTCACCCTGAACCTGGAGAGATGGGAGGACGCCCCTGTAGTGGAGGCCATGGAAGCGATCCATTCCACCGAGTTGGGGGGTGGCGAGAGCCCGGGCCACCGGCTCAGGAGATCGAGGGACCTGGGCCGTGCCCTACAGACGGCGCGGGCGGTGGGCTCTGAGGAAGCCAACGCCTTGGCCCGCGATATACACAGGCACCACCGGGTACTCCACCACCTGCATCTGCGACCCCATGACCTCCAACGGGCTCCTCGGGTCTCCGTGGCCCTCCGCTGGATCGCTCGAAACCTCTTTTTCTTCGGGCTTCTGACCCCTCCCGCCCTTCTGGGGGGATGGGTCTTCTGGCCCGCCCGACGCTTCGTGAGCCTGGTGGAAGAACGGCTGGAGTTGGAATCCGAGGTGCAGGCTTCGTACCACGTCATGGGTGGAGCCGCGGCCATCTTCGGCTGGAGCCTCCTCCTGGTGAGTTCGGCCTACCGAGTGGGAGGGTGGGCCTGGACGGCAGGGGTTCTGGGAGCTCTGCCGGTCCTCGGCATGGCGATGCTGGTGACCCACGGTCGGTGGACGGGTGCCGTACAGGACCTCCGCCGCTTCATCCTGCTCCGGGAGCGGAGTGACATTCGTTCTCGACTCCTCGCGCGCCAGCGGGACCTGGCTCGTCGCATCGAAAAGCTCCGAACCGGGGAGCTCTCGGCCCCCTCGTCAGCGTCGGGCCGCCCCCGTCACGGGGAGTAGAAGGTGGGGGCTCCCGGGCCCAGAGGAATCCCCAACGTCACCCAGAGGAGGAGAAGGGGGACGGCCAGGAAGAAAAACACCACCGAGTAGGGCAACATGGCCGAGATGATGGTTCCCAGCCCGATGTCCTCTTCGTACTTCTGAGCGAAGATGATGACCAACGGATAGTAGGGCAGGAGCGGAGTCAGGATGTTCGTTACCGAATCCCCGATCCGGTAAGCGGCCTGAGTCAACTCCGGCGAATACCCTAGAAACATGAGCATGGGGACGAAGACCGGGGCCATGACGGCCCACTTCGCCGAGGCGCTCCCGATGAAGAGGTTGATGAACGCCGATACGATGATGAAGGCTACGATGAGGGGAAGACCAGTGAACCCGATCCCCTCCAGAAGGTCGGCGCCGCTGATGGCCAGGATGAGGCCCAGATTGGACCATCCGAAAAAGGCGATGAAGTGGGCCGCGACGAACGCCAGGACGATGTAGGCTCCCATGCTCCCCATGGTGTCGGCGGTCATCTCGGCCACGTCTTTGTCACTCTTCACCTTCCGGGTCGCTAGCCCGTAGGCCAGGCCCGGCAGAAAGAAGACGAAGAGCATGAGGGCCACGATCCCGTTGAGCAGCGGATCGATCTCCCCTTCGGGCCCCCGCAGGACCCCATCCTCTGGGATCGCCATCCAGGCGATGACCAAGAGGCTGGCGAGGAAGACCGCGCCGGCGACCCAGAGACCTCGGACCTCCAGGGGAGTGAGACCCTCGTTCTCTTCGGCGGCGACCCCCCCGGAGTACTCTCCGAGGCGCGGCTCCAGGATCTTCTCCGTGACCACGGTCCCGGCCAGGGTGAAGACGGGGACCAGGGCCATCATGATCCACCAGTTGGCCGGCGCATGGACCTGGTACGCGGGGTCCACGAGCTGGGCGGCGGGCTCGGTGAAGCTCGCCAGGAGGGGGTCCAAGGCCGTGAGGATCAGATTTGAGCTGAATCCTCCGGAAACTCCTGCAAACGCGGCGGCGAGACCGGCGATGGGGTGGCGGCCCATCCCGTGAAATATCACGGCGCCCAAGGGGATCAGAACCACATATCCGGCATCCACCGCCAGGCTGGAGAGAAGGCCCGAGAGGACGATGGCGCTGGTGACGAGCCACGCCGGCACGCTGTGAACGAAGGTCTTCAGCGCAGTCTCAATGAGACCGCTCCGCTCCGCCACCCCGATCCCGATCATTACCACGAGCACCAGCCCCAGGGGAGGGAAGGCGGTGAAGGTGCGAGGCATCTCCACCAGGATTCGCTGGATGCTCTCCGCAGTGATGAGGTTCACCGCCCGGATCTCTTCCCCCGTCCCCGGATGTTCGGCGTGCCAGCCCAGAACTGCCGCCAGCCAGGACACCCCGAGGACAAGAAAGGTGAAGATCACGAAGAGGGTCACCGGGTCCGGGAGCCGATTCCCGGACCGCTCCACGAAGTCCAGAGCACGGTCCATCCATCCTTCCCGCCGGGAAGCGTTATCCGGTTCCGCTCCGCTCATCTTCCCCTCCTGGTGCCGGTGGCGAGGCTCCGTTTCCGAACCCTTCGGGACACGACGGATAACACCCGCAACCTACGGGGGAAAGGAAGGCTGACGGTTCCGCGTTCACAGGGGCACGCGCAACCCCTGAATACCGAATGGCTGGATTTCCTAGCGATGCGAAGATAGCTTGAATATGTAGCGACCCCGTTCGCGTCAAATCCTCTGGAGGAGTTATGAGCCGGAACGCAGTCCACGAGGGAGCCTCCACCATCAAGAGACGGTGGCGGGTGCCGCCCCCTCTTTTGAGGGATGCCGACTCCCCCGGACCGGAAGGAGTCAACGTTCTCAAGGAGCATCCTTCCGAGTTGGGGGGCGTCCTCTGGAAGTCACTTCGAAGCGTCCTCATGTGGGCCCACATGAGCCCGGGAGAACGGTTCGGGCTCTTTCATGAGGACGCCCGGGATCGGCGGATGGCGGAAATCCTTTCGGTAGGCCCCGACGAAGAGTTGGAGGAGCCTCTCACCACTCTCGTAGAGGTGGTGGCCCGACCGGAGCGGGCGGACCCGGAGGCAATCGGGTTGGCCTGCAGCCGCGTCGGCCGCTGGGCGGAACGGACCGACGCCCCTCTCACAGCGGTGGAGTTCTACCAGGCTGCCGCCCTCGCCTGCCCCTCCGATGCCTGGTATGCGCTTCAGGTGGGACGGGCACTTCGGGATCAGGCGCGCCACTCCCGGGCCGAGGCGTGGCTTCAGAGGGTGGTGGGACTCAGCCGCCAGTCCAGGGACTGGGACACGTACATCCGTGCCTATATCGCCCTTGGGAAGATGATGACCCAGCGGGGGGCGCTGCCGGCAGCGCGTCGAAATCTCCTGAAGGCCTACCGCCGAGCGGTTCGGCAGGGGCTACGGGAGGTGGAAGCCATGGCGCTCCATGACCTCTTCGTTCTGGAAGACGAATGCGAGAACACGGAACAGGGACTGGAGTACGCGGCCCGGGCCGTGCGGGCCTACGGTACGGGCCACCGCCTCCTACCAGCCCTGGCCCATGACATCGCCATGGTCTGGCTGAAGCAGGGAGCGTATTCCGACGCCCTCCCCGTCTTCTTTCAGATCCTCCCCCGGGTGGCTCAGCACCACCGCACCGGAGTTCTCGGGGCCATCGCCTGGGCAGCCGGCGGAAGTGGGGACGCCCGCTCCTATCGGTGGGCACGAGAGGAACTGGCCGATCTCCCATCCTCTCCTCACCTGGCAGAAGCCTGGGTGGAGGTGGCCCGAGGCGCCGGCGCCCTGGGTCGCTGGGAAGAAGCCCGCTCTGCAGCAGAGGAGGCGCAGGCTCTATCCCACGAACGGGCGGAGGCCAAAGTCCAGTTCATGGCCGCGGGTGTCCTCGAGTCCATCGAGAGCGAAGTCCGGGCTCAGGAGAGCCTCCAGCGGGTGGAGACCTC
>SKZC01000007.1 GCA_007127575.1 Gemmatimonadota bacterium | reverse complement strand
CTGGTCGTCATCCCCGTGGTAGATGAGGAGGGCCCCGTGGAGCCGCTCCGCCCAGAGGAAGGGGGACATCTCCATGTAGCTCTCCCGGGACTCCCAGAGAAGCCTCCGTTCACGCTGGAACCCCATGGGGGTGAGGAGACGGTTCGAGTTGGGCGCGCCGGCAATCCCGGCTCGGAAGAAGGGGACCCGGACCATGGCGTTGATGGTTCCGAAGCCACCGTAGGAGTGGCCGCCCAGCGCCAGCCGGTCCCGGTCGATGTAGCCCAACCCCGAGAAGTGGTCGATGACGGCCAGGTGGTTGGCGATCATGTCCGGGACGAAGGTGTCGTTCACCCGGTCCAGAGGACCGATGATGGGGTGATCCGGCTGCACGACGGCGTAGCCGGCCCGGAGGAAGATCTCCACGGACCGCCCCCCGACCGAGGGGAACCGGTTCAGGTTCAGGGACCGAGCCGCATCCTCGTACGACTCCTGGTCCTCGTACTCCCGGGGGTAGAACCAGAAGATGGCCGGGAGGGGCTCTCCGTCCCAATCCTCGGGAAGGGAAATCCGGGCCTGAAACTCCACACCGTCGGGTCGCTGGATACGGTGAGCCTCCCGACGGGCCCGGGTGATGTCCGGCGTATGGTCCACGTTGTTGGTGAGTTGCCTCTCCTCCCCCGTGGCCAGATCCCGCACGAAGCTGTTGGGCACCTCGGTGGGGCTCTCCCGGGTCACCAGGACCCGGCCCACCTCATCGTCCAGGATGGCGGTGACCCGTTCGAAGGCATCGGGTGCGCTCTCGAAGAGTCGCTCCACCTCCCCCGTGCGGATCTCCACCCGGTCCAGGAAAGGCCGGGGCGACTCCTCCAACGCGTCCTCGGGAGCCTGTGTTCCCTGCAGGTACACGAACCGACCGTCGGGAGAGACACGGACCACGTCGGTGCCCAAGGTTCCGTGGGTGGTCACCAGGCTCCCGGGGTCGTCCAGGGCGTCGTCGGGGTCGTGTCGGTAGATGGTGTAGCGGGTATCCGGATCGTCCAGGAAGACGGCGAAGAGATGGTCCTCGCCATCCACCCGCTCCTCGAGAAAGAGGGTTCCGGCATCGTCGGAGTACTGGACGCTCCGGATCGAATGTTCGCTCTCGAAGACCACCTCCACGTCGTCCTCACCGAAAGGCGCGCTCCACCGCAGGAGACGGTCCCCTCCCTCCTCGGCCTCATCCCCTTCCGCCTCGTCCTCTTCCGCTTCGCCCGAGTCCGAAAGCTCCTCCAGGTAGCCCAGCCCTTCCCCATCGGGACGCCAGTGGAAGTTCCGTCGAGGATCGTCGTCGTCCCCGTTCTGTACGCCCTTGTTCGTGTCCTCACTTCGGACCTCCGCCAGAGCGGCGCCCTGCCCGTCCCAAACCTCCTCCAGGCTACCGAAGCTTCGGACCGGCACGATGTAGGAGAAGGGCCTGCGGGTGGTGCGGACTCGAACATGCTCCCCATCGGGGGCCGGCTCCATCCACTCGATCATGGCCGGCTCACCCAGATCCTCCATCGCTCCCGACTCCACATCGATGCGAACGAGTCGACCCGTGGTATGGTACTCCACCAGCTCCTTGTCGTGAGGGCTCTCCAGAAGGGTGGGGAAGGTGCGAAGCCGGTTCTCCTCGTCGGTGGTCACCCGGACCATGGGAGCCGTGGGGGTGGCGGGCGGCGTGGGCTCCGCGCCCCGATCCTCCGGGACAAGTACGGTGTAAAGGTAGCGGCCGTCACCGGACCACTCCGGAGCCGTCACCCGGGTGGCCAGGACGGGCCTGGGAGAGAGGCGACGGGTCGACCCGTCGGAGACCTGAGCCAGGTAGAGGTGACTCTCGCTGTCGTAGTGGGCCAGGAAGCCGATCCGGTCTCCTGCCGGAGACCAGGTGGCACCGGAGGCTCTGGCGCCTTCGGGAAGCTCCACCTCCGTGCGGCTTCCGTCTTCCCAGTGGGTAAGGGCGAGGCTCACCTCTCCTCGGACCGTGAGGTTCCGGTCCCGGCCCGCCACATGGTCCACATAGAGCCCGGCCAGGTTTCTGTGGGGCCGGGCCATGTCCGCCAGCGAGGGAAGCCCCACTCCCACGCTGTGCAGGACGTGGCGACCGTCCGGGCCCAGGTTGGAGAGGGTGACGTTTTCGTGCCGGGGTGCGGTGACGGCATCGGCGATGCCCGGAGCGGGAGTCAGGTACTCCTCGGCGTGGATCCCGAATTCCTGACCCTCCACCGCGCCTGGAAGCGCTGTGAAGAGGACGGCCAGCACCGCCAGGCCGGGAAGACGGGGGAAGGGGGAACCTGCGGGGGTGGAGCGGAACATGACGACACCTCCTTGGCCTGGGTCGCCCCGGCACCCCATCGGGGCCGGCGGACCGGAGACATGGGGGGAGACGGAGAAGCTATGCCTCGTTTGGTGGAGCCAGCAAGACGCGTACAGGGGCCGGCCCCCCGGCGGTGGGCCGGCTGGCGGTGGGGCCGGAGGCTGGGGGCGTCGGCGTGCATCGCCCTACTGGCCGTGGGCTCCGCCTGCTCGGCCCGGGTCCCTCCGGAGCTGACACAGGCGCCCCACTCGGCGGTAGTCACCACCGCGGGCCCCAACCAGAGCATGATCCACCTGGCCCGAGTGGAGACGGGGATCCTGGTCTTCGACCTGGGCTGGTGGGGGGCGGAAGCGGGCCTGGCCGAAGGTCTGGCGGAGCTGGGAGCCACGGAGGAGGATGTGGCGGCCGTCTTCATTACCCACGCCCACCGCGACCACGTCGGAGGCTGGAGAGCGGTGAAGCACGCTCCCTTCCACATGGGGGAGGAGGAGACGGAGCTCTTCTTCGGTAAGGTGCGCCCGGGTGGGTGGATTGCCCGCTGGGCGGCTCGGATCCGGAGCCGGGACCTTCCCGAGCCCGGGGAGGTGGAGGTGCGAACCTTCTCCTCGGACACCGCCTTCGTCTTCGGGGCGGATACGGTGCGGGCCTTCCCCGTCCCGGGACACACCCAGGGCAGCTCGGCCTACCTCTTCCGGGAGACCCTCTTCGCCGGTGACGCCGTGGCCCACTCCCCTCTCATGGGATTCCACGCCGCCCGGCGGGGGTACTCGGATGACGTGGAGGAGGCCCGGGAGTCGTTGGCGAACCTTCGAGCCCGGTTGGAACCCTACCGGGTCCGCTACGTCTGCACCGCGCATGCCCATTGCGCGCCGGCCACCGAAGAGTTCTGGGAGGAGCTTCTGGGGGGCTGAGCGAGGGCGCCGCCCCCGTCGGATCGAATCGCCCACAACGGGAGCGGCCCGCCGAGCCTTAGATGTCCAGCCAGTAGTCCACCTTGATTATGAAGATGTTCTGGGGAGAAGCGTCCAGCAGGGCGCCGGCGTCCCGGGAGAGGTCCAGGTCTCTCAGGAACTCCCGCCCCGAGCGCTGCTGCTGCCACACCAGGAAGACCCTGGATCCGGGACGGTATTCCCACCGGAGCACGGCGCTTCCCCGGAGAGAGCGGACGTTGAAGGTCCGATCCCCGATGGTGGTGTCCGGAGCCCCGTTCCCGCTGAAGTCCAGGTGCACCCGATCCCCCACCCGGCAAAGCTCCCCACCCTCGCAGTGGACCCCATTCTCCCCCTCCACCGTGTTCCCTTCCTGGAAGGTGTGGAAGTCGAAGGTGCCGGGAGCGGCCAATTGCTTGAAGGAGCGGTAGTCCCCCACGGAGAGGAGGGGCTGGGCGAAGACCTCCAGGCTCAGGTCCGGGGAGAAGATGTAGTTGAACCGGGTGTCCAGGGAGAACTCCTCCCGGCGGAGATCGGAGAAGATGTACCGGTTCCCGTAGGTGGCGGTGAAGTCCGGATCCTGGATCCGGGTGACGTACTGATCCACCGAGTGGGTCCGACGATACGAGGGGTCCAGGGAGATGGCGATGTTGGCGCTGGGCCGGGCCGAGACGTCGAAGGAGGCCCGGAAGTCGTGTCCGCCCCGGAGGCCCTCATCGTAGCGCACCGAAGCTCCGTAGGTGATGTCGTCCCGTCGGTCCGTGCTCCCGGAAAGTCGAACCCCACGGGATCCCGGGCTGGTCATGAGGGGCCCGCCCCGAGTGAGGCCGTCGCTCAGGGTCTCGGGATCGTAGTCCAGATCCAGGTTGAGGCCCCAGTAGTTCAGGAAGGTGACCCGCCCGGAGAGACCCAACGAGCCGGACCGGTAGGCGTCGCCCCACGCGGAACCGGAGAAGAGGTCGTCCCGGACGGAGTTCCTCCAGGAGTGCATGGTATTGAAGTTCACGTTCCAGGAACGGAAGATCTCCCCGGGGTCGGGCTGGCTGTAGCCGATCCGCCCTCCGGCGCCGATGCTCTCCCGGTTGGTGGAGAAGCCCAGGTCGTTCACCTCGAAGCCCGGAGTGCGCTGACGCACCCAGGCGTTTCCGCTCCAGTGGCGCCCACCCTGGCGAGCCAAGCGGAGTCGCCACTCGGTTCCGGAGAGTGAGGTGCGGTCCGGGTCCAGCGTCATGTAATCCTGGTCCGGCCGCTGAAAGTAGTGGGTGGAGGACTGCTGGATCCTGAGTAGTGCGTCAGGCTCGCCTGAGACGTAGCTCTGGGCCAGATAGCCTTCCAGGAGCCACTCCCGGTCCGCCCAGGTGTGCTCGAAGTCCACTCCACCGGTGAAGGCCTGGCCCGGGATACGGGCCGCCAGCCCCTCCTGGCCCGAGAGCTCCCGGTTCACGGCTGTGACCACACCACCCACCCGGCTTTGCGCGTCCCGCAGATCCTGGCGTAGGCGGAAAACGCCGTACTGGCTCCGGGGCTCGGCCACGAAGCGCTCCACCCTACCGTCCTCCTCGAAGTATGCTCGGCCGCGCTCCTCCGCCGTCACCGCTCCCAATGCACCCACCGTAAGCCCGCCGGCGGTGCGACCCGTCACCTTCCCCGCCCCCAGGATGGAGGTCTCACCCGGGGTGGTTGTGAATTCCGCCCCGGAAGGGCTGTTCCCCTGGGGGCTCCGGCCGATGCGCCGACTGTAGAAGAGGTCGTTTCGACCCCCTCCCAGATCGAACTGCAGGGCCCGGTCGTCCCGGGTGAAGAAGGGGCGACGCTCGGGATAGAAGGTCTCGTAGGCCGAGAGGTTCACCACCCGCGGATCCACCTGCACCTGCCCGAAGTCCGGGTTCAGGGTCATGTCCACCCGGAAGTTGGAGCCCAACCCCATCCGGACGTCCGCCCCCATCTGACCCCGGTGGTCGGACCCGTCGAAGAAGGGGTCGCCCGGGGTGGGCTCGGCCCGCTCCATTCCCCCCATGGCGTAGGGGAG
>SKZC01000260.1 GCA_007127575.1 Gemmatimonadota bacterium | reverse complement strand
CCAGCGCATCTGCGCGGTTGGCTGAGGGGGGTGCGGGCGTGGGTTCCCCACTTCCCGGGGATGCTCCCTTCTCGCTCCCGGTTCCCCCCGACCGACGCTGGTCGCTGGGCGTGGCGATGTCGCTTCCGCTCCTCGAAGGTGGCTCTCGCACCGCCCGCGAGCGCGAGACGCAAGCCGAGCTTCGTGCGGCCGAGTTTGCGGTGGAGGAAGCGAAGCTTCGCGCGGAGGAGAGGGTCCGTACCGCTCTCCAACTCCTCGCGGCCAGGCACCTCTCCGTTGAGGACGCCTTCGCGGCACACCGGGCCGCGCGGCGTTCCTTCCACGCCGTCGAAGACGCCTACCGGCAGGGGACCGGGACCGTGCTTGACCTCCTCGAGGCGCTCCGCTCCCTCCGGGTAGCCCGTGAGGAGGCCCACGGCGCGGTTCTGGACCAGCTCACAGCCGAGCTCCGGCTCGAGCGGGCGGCGGGGCTCCTCCGGGGCGTACGGCCCGAGAACGATGCCCTGGATCTGGAGGAACGCCTGCGAAGGCATTTTGACTTCCCGAGCTCGGGAGAGGAGGACGGATGAAGCATCAGCGCACCATCGTCATGGGCACGGTGATGTTCGTTTTCGGGGCCTTACCCGGGTGCGGGGACGTACCGGAAGCGGTCCCTCCCGAACGACCGGTCCGCGTGGCCGAGGCGGCTCCGGGCCCGGAGCGGGATGAGCGCACCTTCCCCGGGAGGGTCGCGGCGAGCTCGGCTTCGGTCCGGTCCTTCCGAGTCTCCGGCACGATCGTGGAGAAGGCCGTCGGAATCGGGACCCAGGTCGAAGCCGGCGACCTCCTCCTCCGCCTCGATCCTGCCGACCATCGGGACGAGCTCAAGGCCGCGGAGTCGGCGGCGGAGCAGGCCGGGGTCGCGGCTCGCCGTGCGGACACGGATCTGCGACGCATCGAAGCCCTGTACGCCAACGACCACGCCTCACCCCAGCAGCTCGATCATGCCCGGACCGAACGGAATCGGGCCCGGTCGGCGTTGGTCGGGGCGCGGGCGAGGGCCGATCTCGCCCGGCGCCGGCTCGAGGACACCGAGCTCCGGGCCCGCTCCCACGGCACGGTAGTGGATCTGGCGGTGGATGTCGGGGAGAACGTCCAGCCGGGCATGCCGGCGGTGCGTGTGATGGGCCGGAGCGGGCTCGACGTGGAGATCCGGGTTCCGGAAACCATCCTCCCATGGATCGAGGAGGGGGATGAGGCCCCGGTCACCCTGTCCACCGTCGATACCGATCCGCTCACTGCCGTGGTGCGGGAGGTCGGCGTGGCCCCCCGGGCAGGCGGAGCCGGGTACCCCGTCATCCTGGCCCTGGACCTGCCGCGGGATACGCCCCTCGGTGCCGGTGTTTACGACGGAATGTCCGCCCGGGTCACCCTGGGGCTGGAGCGGTCCGGCGCCCCGGAGCGCGTGGTGGTGCCTCCGGAAGCCGTGGCCTCAGACCACGAGGGACCCTTCGTGCTCCTGTTCGAGAGCCAGGGCGATGGCGTTGGGACGGTCCGGCGGCAGCGGGTCGAGGACCCTCGACTCAACTCTGCGGGGATCGAGGTGAAGGGGCCGCTTGGGGCCGGAGATCTCTTGGTCGTCCCGGCGGCCATCGACCTTCCGGACGGGGTCCGCGTGCGCCGCTCCGGGGACGGCTTTCACTCCGACTAAGGGGGCCACCGTGCACTTCACCGAATGGGTCACCCAACGGGGAACGGCAGCATGGGCCGTCTTCATCCTCGTCGCGCTCGGTGGGATCGTCAGTTTCCTGGGTCTCCCTCGGGCCGAGTTTCCCGACTTCACGATCCGCACCGCCGTCGTAACGGCCCTTTATCCGGGAGCCTCTCCCGATCGGGTGGAGCGGCTTCTGACCGAGCCCTTGGAGGCAGCGCTGCAGGGAATGGAGGAGATCGACTATATCGAGAGCGAGTCGCGGCGTGGCACAGCGGTCCTGTGGGTGAATGTCCGATCCGGGTATGACGATGTCCGTCCGATCTGGGACGACCTGCGTCGGCGAATGGACGATCTCGCGCCGCGTCTCCCCCCCGAGGTGGTGGGTCCCGTGGTGAACGACCGGTTCGGCGACGTGTTCGGAATCCTCGTCGCCCTGACCGGGAAGGGACACCCCTATGACGCCTTGGAGCAGGCCGCCGAGGAGGCGGAGCGGCGCATCAGTCGGCTGCAGGACGTGGCCGAGGTGAACATCGTGGGCGTCCAGGAGGAGCGGGTATTCATCGAGTACGACGAGGCCCGCCTTGCCCGCTCCGGCCTGGACCCTGAACGACTGCAAGGCATGCTTCGCGACCGTGGAACCGTGCGTTCAGTGGGGGCCGTCCACTCAGCGGAGGAGCGGATCGAGCTCGAGGCGTCCGGTCCGTTCCACTCCCTCGAGGAGCTCCGCTCGTTCCCGATCCCGCAGGCGGACGGGAGTCTGATCAGCTTGGGGGATGTGACCACTGTCCGGATGGGCTTCGAGGATCCGCCTGCACGACAGATGACCTATAACGGAGATCCTGGGCTGGCGCTCGCGGTTTCCATGAGCTCGGAAGGGCAGATCACCACCTTCGGGCCGAAGGTGATCCGGGAGTTGGAAACCCTGCGATCCGAGCTGCCGGCCGGAATGGAGCTCCACGCAGTGACGTACGAGGCTGCCGTCGTGGACGACGCGATCCGGGAGTTCCTTTTCAGCCTGGCGCTAGCCATCGGGATCGTCGTCCTCGTGATGCTGGCCTTCCTCGGACTCCGGGCCGGGATGGTCACGGCGGCGGTCATCCCTCTGACCGTGCTGGGAACCGTTCTCGCCATGCGGTGGCTCGACCTGGGGATCAACCGGATCACCATCGCGGCACTGATCCTCTCGTTGGGTTTGGTGGTGGACTGCGCCATCGTCATCGCCGAGTCGATTCGCGCCCGCATGCGAGGCGGCGTTTCGGTGAGGGAGGCGGCCCGGGACGCCGTGGGGGAGCTCCATCTCCCGCTCCTTGCCTCGATGCTCGCCACGGCCGCAGCGCTCCTTCCCATTTTCCTGGCCGAGCATCCGGTGGGGGAGATGACGGGGGCGCTTTTCCTCGTGGTCGGGGTGGCGGTGGTTCTTTCGTGGATCTTCTCCATCACGGCGATCCCGAGCCTTGCGGTCCGGTGGTTCGGTTCGGGTCGTTCGGCGAAGGATCCGGGGAACACTTCGGACCCTCGGTTCCTGGGATGGTACCGAAGCGCCCTCGTCCACCTCCTGCGGCACCGGGCGCTGACCCTTGGCGTCGCCGTCGTTCTGCTGGTCGGGGCAATTGGGCTCTTCCGGGTGGGCGTGCCCCAGCAGTTCTTCCCGACGAGCCAGGAGGCCACCTTCACGGTGGCGCTCGAGCTGTCCGGGGGGAGTTCGTTCGACCGCACGCGGGCCGCGGTGGATGCCGTGGAGGGATTCATGGCGGAGGAACTGATGGCGGAGCCGGCCGGGGGCGGGGGAGCGGGCGAGATCCTGGGTCATTTCAGCGGCAAACGCACGTACGAGCGGGGAGGCGTCGTCAATTGGGCCGCATTCGTGGGAAGTGGAGCGCCCCGGTTCAACCTGAGCTACGCCCCGGAGCATCCGCGCGCGGAGTATGCCATCGTGCAGGTCAACACCACCTCGTTTCGCGATCAGCGGCGGGTGATGGCGGAGCTTCGCGGGTTCGTTGCCGAGACCCTTCCGGAGGCCAGGGTGCGGGTGTCGCGCGTTCCGAGAGGGCCGCCCATTGACTACCCGGTCGAGGTGCGGATCTCCGGACCGGATGCAAACACGCTCCAACGTCTCGCCGAATCCGTGGAACGTCGGCTTTTCGAGGCGGATGGGACGGCGAATGTGTCCCGGGACTGGGGGTTGGAGAAAAAGCTCTTCCGGGTGGACATCGAGCCCGAGCGGAGCGCTCGGGCCGGAGTTAGCCGGACCGCCGTGGTGAACAGCCTGCAGGCGCGCTTGAGCGAGGTCCCCTTGACGGGTCTTCGCCGGGGCGACGAACTCGTCCCCGTGGTCCTTCGTTCCAACGAAGCGGGCCGCCCGGACCTGAGCGTACTCAGCGGGCTGGGCGTCCCGGGCGGCGCCGCTGAGAATGGATGGATCTCCCTGGAGGAGGTGGCCCGATTGGACCTGGGGTTCGAGCCCTCCCGGATTCGTCGGCATGACCGGGAGCGGACGGTCACCGTGCGTGCGGACGTCGCGCCCGAAGCGCCCGCATCCACTACGCCGTTCGCCATTGTCGAAGAGCTCGATGCGTGGCTTGCGGACGAGGCTCGGTCCTGGCCCTCGGGCTACCACTTTGCGTACGGCGGCGAGGTGGAGACCTCCACCGAGGCCCGAGGGGCCATCGCCGCCAAGGCTCCCATCGCGTTGGTGGGAATCTCCCTCCTCCTCGTCGTGCTGTTCAACTCGCTCCGGAAGGCAGGGGTGATCCTCCTCGCCCTCCCGTTCGGCCTGGTCGGCGTCTTTTTGGGGTTGTTTATCACCCGGGCTCCGTTCTCCTTCATGGCGATCCTCGGCGTCATCGGGCTCATCGGCGTCATGATCAACCAGGCCGTCGTGCTCGTCCGACGCATCGAAGCCGAGGAGGCCGGACGGGGTGAAGCTGGTGTGGAGGCCATCGTTGCCGCCTCCGTCCGGCGCTTCACTCCCATCGTCATGGCCACGCTAACGACGATGGGAGGGGTGCTCGCGCTGTGGCTGAATGGCGAGCCGATGTTCGTTCCGCTGGCCATCGCCATGTTCTTCGGTCTGCTCTTTTCCTTGATCATCACCCTCGGCCTCGTGCCGGTGCTCTACGCGGTGGTTTACCGCGTTCGCGGGCCCGAGGCGGAGTGGAACCAGGAGGGTCCAGAATGGATCGCATGAGGCGAATACGGGATATCCAGGCGTTCGGGGTTGATGTGGCGGGACGGTGTTTCGAGGCCCTCGTACGCCAGACATGACACGCTCATAGGAGCCCGCGAATGTCCGACGGCAGTAGACGCCTGGGTCGTCCCCGGAAGGGTGAGCGCGGGGACACCCGCCAGGATCTCCTGGACGCGGCGCTCGCGCTTTTCGCCGATCAGGGTTACGCCTCGACGTCCGTGAAACAGATCGCGGCGGCGGTGGGGGTCCGGGACAGCGCCATCTACTCCCACTTCAGTGGGAAACGCGAAATCTTCGACCGGCTGGTGGAGCGCTCCGGTCCGGATCTGCTCGACGAGATCGGGATCCGCGTCGAGGAGCTGGGGGCGCAGCACCCGCAGGAGGTTCTGCCCGAACTCTTCGAGCGCCTCGT
>SKZC01000366.1 GCA_007127575.1 Gemmatimonadota bacterium | reverse complement strand
CTCGACGTAGCTTGGGCTATGCCTTCGGGTCGCCGCCTACGAGGCGGCTCCCTGGCGCTCCCAACGGTGGCGCCCTGTACTTCTTCAACGGCCTTCTGACTCCTTCCGTTTCATCGCTTCCCGGAACCACCCTGGCGTGGAAAGGGATGGAGTCCGAGATTTCCCTTATGACCGAACTTCAGTTTGCGGACGAGATTCTGGATCGACTCCAGGAGAGGAACCCCCGGTATCACGGGAAGGCATACCTCTTCCTCCTCTCCGCGCTTCACCACGTCCTGGACTCCCTGGAAGAGCCCCGGCACGTCAGCGGCGGAGAGTTGGCCGTGGGTGTGCGGGATCTGGCCTTGGAGCGGTTCGGTCCGTTGGCCCGGACGGTGCTGGAGTACTGGGGAATCCACTCTACCGAGGACCTGGGAGAGATCGTCTTCGCCCTGGTGGAGTGTGGGGTTCTCATCAAGGACGAGGAAGACCGCCCCGAGGATTTCCGCCACGTCTTCGACTTCGAGGAGGCCTTCGAGCGGAACTATCCCTGGAAGGTGGTGGGGTAGCGTCCACGATCCGGGATGGCCCCCGCTGGGGTTTTGGGGCACACGTCGACGGGAGGGGAGCTCATGGCTGATGATCGCGGATTTCCTCGATGCCTGAAATGCGATGTAGGTTTACTCCTCCCCCTCTCGGATTACGGGCGGGGAGGGGCTTCCATCCGGTACAAAGCGTGGGTCTGCTCGAGCCCCGACTGCGGTTTCAATATCCGCATCGACAACGGGGAGATCACCTTCGGTCGGGCCATCGGCCAGAGTGCGAAGTAGGAGAGGGCCTCCCCGCTCCGAAGTCGACGCCATGACCGGCTCCCGCCCCGGAGGTACCCTCCCGTGTTCCTTCGGAGGGCCGCAGGCCTTCGCTCCTACCGGAAGGGAGGCCGCGGATTTCGACCTCTGGGCCATGGGAGAGATGAGGGTGCCCGAGCGCACCCTCATGGAGAACGCGGGTCGAGCTGCCGCCCAGATCGTGCAGAGACTCCATCCCAAGGGGCCCGTCTCCGTAGTGGTGGGTGGCGGAAACAACGGGGGAGATGGGGTCGTCCTCGCCCGAAGCCTGACCTCCTGGGGGCGGGAGGTACGGGTCTTTCGGGGTAGCCGTCGCCTCCCCGACGAGGGGCTTTTCCACGGCCACGCCCTGGAGATCACCGAATCGGATCCGGAAGGGACGCCGGTGCGGCAGGCCCTGGACCGGTCCGAGGGCGTGGTGGTGGACGCGCTTCTGGGAACCGGGATCGAAGGGGCGCCGCGGCCTGGGGCTGTGGGGTGGATCGAAGCCATGAACCAGGCGTCGGCTCCGGTTCTGAGCCTGGATCTCCCTTCCGGAGTGGACGCGGGGACCGGCGCCGTTCCGGGTTCCGCCGTCACCGCCGCCACCACCGTGGCCTTCGGCTGGCCCAAGCTGGGGAGCCTCCTCTACCCGGGCCGAGGACGGGCGGGTCGGATCATCGCCGTGGAGATCGGCTTTCCCCCTCCCCCGCTGGGGAGCTTCCCCGCTCGGGTGATCACGACGGGGTGGGCCGAGGTTCACCGACCGAGGCGCACCGCACCCACACACAAGAATCAGGTGGGGTCTCTCCTGTTGTTGGCGGGGGTGAGGGGCCTGGCGGGAGCGGCGATTCTGGCGGCCCGCGGGGCCCTGCGCTCCGGAGTGGGCTACCTTCGCGTGGCCTCACCGGCAGAGAATCGAGAGATCCTCCAAGGCTCCGTTCCCGGAGCCGTCTTCGTGGATGCGGGGGACGCCGGCGCCCTGGCCCGAGCCGTGGAGGCCTGTGACGCGGTGGCGGCGGGCCCGGGGCTGGGCCTGGAGAGCGCCGCTGCTCGGGCGCTGGAGGCGGTGCTGGTCTCCGGGAAGGGCCGGCCCACCGTCCTGGATGCCGACGCCCTGAACCTTTCCGCGAACGGCTCGGTTCCCCCGCTCTCCGAGTGGGCCGCGGATCGTCCTCTGGTCATCACCCCTCACCCTGGCGAGATGGCCCGGATCCGGTCCGTGGACCGGGAAGAGCTCCTGCACCGTCGGCCGGAGGTGGCTCGGGCCGCCGCTCGTGAGCTACGCGCTCCCGTCCTTCTCAAGGGTGATCCCTCCCTGGTGGCGGCTCCCGACGGGGCGCTGTTGGTGGCGGGGACCGGGGGTACCGCCTTCGCCGCCGCGGGGATGGGGGACGTCCTTACCGGATCCACAGGGGCGTTTCTCGCTCAGGGGTGCGAACCGGCGGTGGCGGCCGGCTTGGCCCTTCACTTCACCGGGGCTGCCGCTCGGTCGATGGATCGAGAGCCGGCTCTCCTCCCGGAGGACGTGGTGGAGGGTCTTCCACGAGCCCTGAGGGAGGGGGGCGTGGGGTGGACGGATCTGGACCTTCCCTTCGTCACTTTCGATCAGTCCGCTCCCCGGTGAGGACGACCCGGTTGGGGCCCGGAGGAGAGTTCGATCGGATTCGCTCGTTCCAGGGGTTGTCCCTGGGCGAGAGTGGGACCGGCGGCGGAGTCGGATCTTCCGGGGAGCTCCCGCTGGGACCCGGGGATGACGCCGCCTGGGTGGACGGCTTCGTCTTCAGCGTGGACCTCGCTGTGGAGGGCATCCACTTCCGGCGGAGCTGGCTCAGCCTGGAGGAGGTGGGGTTTCGGGCGGTGGCCGCCGCCGGGAGCGATCTGGCGGCTATGGCGTCGGAGCCGGTGGGGATCCTCCTGGCTCTCGCTCTTCCCCGCGACTTGGGTGAGGAGGAGTTGGCCCAGCTCCGTCGGGGTGTGGGGCAGGGGTGCGAGGCGGTGGGAGGCCCCCTCCTGGGAGGAGATCTCTCCGCTTCTCCGGGCCCGCTGGTTCTGGACGTCACGGTAGTGGGGCGAACTTCGGACCCCGTTCTCCGGAGCGGAGCCGAACCCGGGGACGAGCTCTGGGTGACGGGAGGCCTGGGGGCCAGCGCCGCTGCAGTCCGGATCCAGGGCCAGGGCCACCGACCCTCCCCGGCACTCCACCGAGCATATGCTCGCCCACGTCCTCGGATCCAGGAGGCACTCTGGCTTCGGGAGAGGGGCGTCCTGCGGGCGATGCTGGACCTCTCCGACGGATTGGCGGGCGATGCCGGACATCTGGCGGCAGCGAGCGGAGTGGCCGTGGTGCTCGAGGAGGACACCCTCCCGGTGGATCCCGAGGTGGGGGCGGCCGGTGATGTGAGCGAGGAGGAAGGTCGACGACTGGCTCTCCATGGAGGGGAGGACTTCGAGCTCCTCTTCGCCGCCCCTCCCGGCTCCGTGGGCCCCGACGAGGTGGAGGGATTCCGTGCCCGCTTTCACCTTCCTCTCACACGGGTCGGTCGTGTGGAAGCGGGTGCCGGGGTGCGCCTCGAGCCTCAAGACGGCTCCCCGGCTCGGCCCCTCACCGAAGGCGGCTTCGACCACTTCGCGCCGGGAGGAGGAGGGGGGGGATGATCCGGACCGGGTTCGTCTTCCTGGGGGTGGCCGTCCTTACGGTGGTCTATGGGATGAGGATCCTGCTCCTGGCCCGATTCAAGTCGGATCGGACGGAGTGTGTCTGCGAACGACTCGCCCGACGGTGGTCCCGCCAGATCCTCCGCCTCAGCGGGGTCCGGGTTCGCCTGACGGGGGAGGAGCGGATCCCTCGGGACGAGCCCTGTGTCCTGGTGTGCAACCACCAGTCGTGGTTCGACGTCTTCGCCCTGGCGGCGTACCTTCCGGGTCGGGCTCGCTTCGTAGGCAAGGAGGAGTTGAAAGGAATTCCGGTGTTCGGCCCGGCGTGGATGGCCTGCGGCCACATCTCCATCGACCGGAAAGACCGGAATCGGGCCATCGCCTCCCTGGAGGAGGCGGGCCGTCAGGTCCGTGAGGAGTCCAAGCTCATCGTCATGTTCGCCGAGGGTACTCGGTCCTGGGACGGACGGCTCCAACCGTTCAAGAAAGGGGCCTTCGTATTGGCCATCCAGGCCGGCGTCCCCGTCCTTCCTGCGGCCGTGGTGGGGAGTCGAGCGGTGATGCCCAAGGGGGCGTGGCGGATCCGTCCCGGCGAGGTGGAGATCCGGGTGGGAGAAGCGCTGGAAACGGAGAGCCTCTCCCACAGGGACCGAGACCGTCTCCGAGGCGAAGCCTGGAGAGCAGTAGCGATGCTGAAGGGGGATGGGGAGGAGTCCGTGCCCTCCAAGGGAGTGGCCCATCCCACCCCGCCCGGCCAAGGCGGAGGCGGGGCTGACGAGGGCGACGAGGTTTCTTAGCGAACTGGGGCGAGCCGCCGCGAACACGCCGGGACTCGCCCCAACACGAATCTTACGGGAGGCAAACGGTGGCGGCGATTCGACAGGTCCGTGGACGGGAGATCCTGGATTCCCGGGGCAACCCTACGGTGGAAGCGGAGGTGGAGCTGGAGAGCGGGGCGATGGGGCGAGCGGCCGTGCCCAGCGGGGCCTCCACCGGGGAACATGAGGCGGTGGAGCTTCGAGACGGGGACCCGGCACGGTATCTGGGCCGCGGCGTACGACAGGCCGTAGAGGGAGTGAGAGGAGAGATCCAGGAGGCGTTGAAGGGAAAGGATCCCCGGGATCAGGAAGCCGTGGACCGAGCGCTCCTGGAGTTGGACGGAACTCCGAACAAGGCGCGCCTGGGGGCCAACGCTCTGCTGGCGGCGTCCCTGGCCGTGGCTCGTGCCGCGGCAGAAGGGGAGGGGACTCCTCTCTTCCGCCACTTGGCGGATCTGGCGGGTCGGGACGGAACCCTCCTCCCGGTGCCTATGATGAACATCCTGAACGGGGGGGAGCACGCCCCCAACAACGTGGACATTCAGGAGTTCATGGTGATGCCCGTCGGGACGGACCGATTCGGGGAGGGCCTCCGAATGGGAACGGAGATCTTCCATCACCTCAAGAAGATCCTGGGGGAGATGGGGAAGAGCACGGCAGTGGGAGACGAGGGAGGGTTCGCTCCGGATCTGGCCAGCAACGAGGAGGCGGTGGAGGTGGTCTTGAGGGCGGTGGAGGAGGCCGGATACCGTCCGGGGGACGACGTGCTCCTGGCCCTGGACGCCGCCGCAAGCGAGTTCTATGAGGACGGGGAGTACGTATTCCGTTGGTCCTCCGGGGAGCGCCGGGACGCGGCGGGGATGGCGGAGTACTGGGCGGAGTGGAGCCGGAGCTATCCCATAGCGTCGCTGGAGGATCCCCTGGACGAGAACGACTGGGCCGGGTGGAGCGGGCTCATGAAGACCGTGGGCAGCCGGGTGCAGATCGTGGGCGACGATCTCCTGGTCACGAATCCG
>SKZC01000467.1 GCA_007127575.1 Gemmatimonadota bacterium | reverse complement strand
TCCGGTCTCGGGGATGGGGCGGAGAACGGCGTAGGCCGCCCCCCGCCCCGCGCTCCCGATGTGGGCTCGGAAGTGGATTCGGTCGTGAGGTGCCTACGTCGTTTTCACCTTGATCTTCTTGCCCCGCGCCTCGGGCCGCTTGGCAACCTGGACGCTCAGCACGCCCTGCTGGAACTCAGCGGTGACGTTCTCCGGGTCGGCGGACGAGGGAAGGGCGAAGCTCCGCTCAAAGGCACCGTACCGGCGCTCCGAGAGCTGGACGCGCTCGTCTACATGCTCGCGCTTCATCTTCTTCTCACCTCTGATGGTGAGGATGTTGCCTTCCAACTCGACGTCCACATCCTCGGGCTCGACGCCGGGTAGCTCCGCCGTCAGAACGTAGTTTCCGTTGGCCTCCGAGAAGTCCACCTTTGGACCCCACGTGAAGGCCTCCGAGGTGGGCTCCCTGAGCGACATGCCGCCCATAAGGCGCTGCATCTGGTCCTCCAGCTGACCCCAGTCACGTAGAAGGGAGCGGCCGCCGTCGGGGCGTCGGAGAGTGGGCAGGAGTTGCATCGGGTACCTCCAGCTGATTGGGTGAATGAGTGCCCGGTCCCTGCAAGAGATTTCCAGGGAAGGGCCTTCCCAAGACATGCCAGGGCCGTGCCAGGGTTTTGAGGTCGCGCTCGGGTGCCCTCCTCGGGCTCGAGATTGAGCCTCCCGCTCACTCCTGGGCTCCCGCCTGGGGTAAAGCTCGGTTCTTCGGGGGTGGAGCGTGCCGTCAGATGGTCCCGTCCCACCCCTGCCGGCGGGACGAAAGGTCCGAGGTCCCCGCTCTGCGTACTGAGCCTCCGAATGCCAACCCTCGGTCCGAACATTCCGTCTGTACCTGTCTGCACCTGACTTCCGTCATCTGTGCGGCCCTACTTTTGGCGTGGTACGGCGTATGCATCTCCCGCCTCTCCCGGACGCCCCGCCGTCCGGCCCCCTCCGGGCCCGCGCTCCGCGGTGCGGAAGCCGTCCGGTTTCGGATGTCGCCGTCTCCTGATCGCCAAGAGTTCCGGCAGGCAGCCATGCACGAGGAGGCACGCAGATGGATGACATCGGCCCGGATCGCCGCGAATCGCCGAAAACCAGGACCCCACGCAAGCGCGATCCCGGACGACGGGGGAGGACGGCTCCGCATCACTTCCCACGAGCGCCGAGCCCGAGACGAGGTGAGGAGCGGTTGGTGGTGGCGTCGAACCGGTTGCCGGTCATCCTGAAGCGGGAAGCGGACGCAACCTGGTCCGTGGAGCCTGCTGCGGGCGGGCTCGTGACGGCGATGGAGCCGGCGATGCGCCGGCGAGGTGGGATATGGGTGGGCTGGTCCGGATCGCCGGAGGTGGGCCAGCGGGAACTCGAGCGGGCGCTAGGCTCGGAGCTCGAAGAACGTCCATACGAGATGCGGGCGGTCGGCGTGGAAGAGGTCGTCCACCGCCGCTTCTACGAGGGGTTCTCGAACCAGGTCCTCTGGCCCGTCCTACACGGGTTTCCGCCCTCCTCGGCTACCGATTCGCACGATTGGGAGAGCTACCGGGACGTGAACCGGCGCTTCGCCCGCGTACTTGCCCGCGTAGCCGGACCGACCGACCTGCTCTGGGTGCACGACTACCACCTCATGCTGGTGGCCGAGGAGCTCCGCGCGCTCGGGATGGAAGGCCGGATCGCCTTCTTCCTTCACACCCCATTCCCCCGGCTCCCTGAGCTCAAGAAGGCTCCACACCATCAGGCACTCGTGCGGGGGCTTCTCTCCTATGATCTCGTGGGGTTCCAGACGCCCCGCCACGAATCGAACTTTCTCGAGGCCGTCGATGCCATCGGTGTTCGAGCCGTAGAGGGCAACCGGTGGGCGCCTCCCGAAGCTCCTCCGGCTCGCCGGAGGGGCCGGAGCGGCCACTTTCCCATCTCCATCGACTTTGATGAGTTCGCGAAAGGAGCGGAGAGCCCGCGTGTCTTGGACCGGTCCACGCGTCTCCTACGGGAGCTGGACGGTCGCGCCCTCATCCTGGGGGTGGATCGGCTGGACTACACGAAGGGACTTCCGGAGAAACTCCACGGGTTCAACCGGGCCCTGCGCCGGTTCCCGGAACTCCGCGGGAACGTGGTGCTTCGGCAGCTCGTGGTGCCCAGCCGGGAGGCCGTCCCCGCCTACGCGGAGACGAAGGCCCGGATCGAGGCGCTCGTTTCGGAGATCAACCGGCAGTGGGGGGGCGAAGCGTGGACACCGGTGGACTACCGCTACGAACGCTGGGAACGGGAGGAGCTCCTGGCGCATTACCGGATTGCCGATGCGGCCTTGGTGACGCCCGTCAACGACGGTATGAACCTGGTGGCCAAAGAGTTCTGCGCGGCCAACGCGGGATCCGGAGTTCTGATTCTCAGTGCTTTCGCCGGCGCCGCCGGTGACCTGGGCCACAGCGCGCTTCTGGTGGATCCGGGGGACGGCGAGGGCCTCGCCCACGCCATCGGCACCGCCTGCGCGATGCCCCGCGCTGAGCGGACCAGTCGGATGACAACGGCCCGGCGATCGGTCCGCCACAGGGATGTTCACCGCTGGGTGTCCGGCTTTCTGGAAGCGGGAGGTCGAGTCGGGGCGCCCCAATGAGAGGTCCGTGCCACTTCGGATGCAGGAGGAACGAACGATGCTTCCACATCGCAAGTACGGGCAGATCGAGTTTGCGGGCGAGTGGTGGAGGTGGATGGCCGTGGCGCATTCCGTCGTAGCACACGGTGCGGGAAACGACACCTCGGGACTCCGATGGGTCGTGTGCTTCCGTCGGTTGCCCGGAGGGGATCGACGGATGTCGTGCGAGCTGCCCTGGGGGAACGGGGAAGGCCTCAGGGACCGGCGACTTCTGAACCGGTTGGAGGAGGCCAGCGCCGTGCAGGAGGGCCGGAGCCTTTCCCACCGCTAATGCGGTCCGCGGGAATCGCCTCGGGGGAACCGGGGGACTGGCCGCCCACAGGGGTTCGATCTCCCTCGTTGCGGACGTCCGCTGGCTTGCGCCGTTCGAAGTCGAAAATGGCACACAGCGTGACACACATCGCCAAGATATCTCATAAGATATTGTGACATCAAGGCTTACGAGTGGATACACTCCAGCGCATGCGGGTTCGAGCCGAGCGGGCCGAAATCGTGTCGAAGAGCGGCCCCGTCTTCCCGCGAGACCATCATGGGGCGAAGCCCCACCGCAGATGACCCCCGTCGCCTCCACGCCCCCCTGCGGCCGTGCCTTGTGCCCTGGGCGCATTCGAGCCCCCGTTCGCGCGGCGGCCCCGGACGCATTCCATCGCGCCTTCACGCGGCGGCCCCGGCCGTGCCACCCAACCCGTTCCCCGGATGACTGGCCCCACAAGCCCACAAGCATTGGGTCTCTGAGGGACAGTGGCATTGGAACGGGTCTTATGAGAGACGGGAGCCGGAAGCGTCCTTCGTGAACATCGACGCCTGTGGCGCCGGTGGTCGATGCGGAGACACGGAATGCCAGCATTCTCGAAGAAGCCGTCGAATGGGGAGAAATGGTTGCCTGCCGCGACGCACTGCACGTCCCCTCACCCCGTGGCCGCTATCCTCTCGAGGGCCTGGTGGGATCGACCGGGTCGCATCACGGCGGCCAGCACGGTCCGCCTTCTCAGAAGGGAAGGCGGGGCGGCGTCTTCCTCCGCCGCCTCGCCAACCACTCCCCACGCCCTGCGGCAGGGACCGCGGTACCTGCTCGCTCGTACAGCTCCTCGGCTACGGTGGCAAGGGTCAGCGCCGGCTGATGAACCTCCAGCACCGCTTCCGGGAATGCCCCCTCATCCTCCCAGGCCGGCTGGTCATCGCCCTCGCTCGCCACCCAGACGGAAGCGTCCATCGTGACCACTCAGCGGCGGTCGTCGAGGAGAATCTGCTGCGTGGTGCGGGCGTCGGCCAGCTCTTTGACGATGCGTCGTCCGAGTGCCTCCCAGCCGGAGAGCCAGGAGGTCTCTAGATTGTCGACCTCGGGCCCCGGACCGGAATCGGACGGCTCCTCCCCGAGCCACCCGCGGTAGATCTCCGTCGTGACCTCGCGCACCGTCCGTTCTTCCATCGCCGACCGGGCCTTGATTCGCCGCTGCAGTTCATCCGGGATGTTGATCGTCACGTTCACCGGACGGCTACGTCGCGGTCGAATCCGAAGTTGAGGCTCGCCGCGCAGGCCTGCCAGTTGTCCCGAAGGGCTTTGCGGCTGCCTGCGCCCATGTAGACGATGGCCAGAGCGTAGCTGTAGCTGTCCTGCTCATGGAGATCGGAGAGGCGCATGCCTACCTCGACCTGGGGATGGACGATGGTCCCGGGGAAGCGGTCTGCCAGGGCGTCGATCTCGGCCACCGTGGGCACCCGGGTGACCTCCGCGTCGTCCCAGGCCCTCAGGAAGAAGGCTGCGGCCCGACGGAACCGACCTTCCCGCATGGGGATGTGCGGCCGCTCCCCCAGGGCGAGCTTGATGGGCACCTCGTGGTTGCTCGTCCCGTCGACCTTTTCGAACAGGTCGCTGTGGTGCTGAGCCACCCGGGTGTTGATCTCCAGGAGCCAGATCCGGTCTCGGGCCTTGTCCCAGAAGAACTCGATGTTGAAGCCCGAGTTATCGAAGCCCACGTGTGTGAGCACCCGCGCGCCGATATCGGCCATATGCGCCTGCACGCGGCGGGGCAGGCGCGAGGGGTACTCGTAGCGTGCGAAGCTCGAGGAGTTGGGCACGCGAATCGAGTCCACGGTGCCGTGGAAGTGGACTTCGCCTTCGAACACGTAGCCCTCCAGGGTGCACTGGCGCCCGCCGATCAGCTCCTCGGCGATGCAGTGGTTGCCGTCGACCTGGCGGATTTCGGGCGGAAGGGGCTGCTGGTCCAGCACGAAGTTGAACGGCTCACCGAGCTGGCCGATCCCCTCGCGGATCTCTTCCGTGGCCCGGTCCAGGACCTTCCGGCTGGGAATGCGGAAGCCCAGGAACGATCCGCTGGATTTGACGGGCTTGATCCAGTAGGGGTAGGACAGCTCGATGCCGTCGATAGCGTCGAGGTCGAACGGGTCCACGGCTGTGAAGCCGGGGATCGCCTCGGGAACGACCTTCTTCTGCTCGACCCTCGCCCAGTACTTGTGCTCGCACTTCAGAACGCTTTCCAGGTCGGGCGATCGCAGGCCCAGCTTCGCGCACAGAATGGGTAGCATCGTGCTGATGGGAAAATCGATGTAGCCCGCCACGGCATCGATGCGCCCGGGAAAGGCCCGCAGCTCCGCCTCCGCCTGCCGGAGCATTCCGGGCACGT
>SKZC01000100.1 GCA_007127575.1 Gemmatimonadota bacterium | reverse complement strand
CTCCGTGTGCCCCCCGCGGCCGGCATGGTCCTCATCCTCTCCCTCCTCCTCTCCTCGGGGTGCGGGTCGGGCTCTCCTTCCGGGGACTCCGAGCCGACGCCGGACGTAGATGCGCTCCGAGCCTCCATGGAAGAGGTCATGGACCACGCGGGAATCCCGGGGCTGGCCGTGGCTCTGGTGACGGCGGACTCCGTGCTCTGGGTGGACGCCTGGGGGGTGGCGGACCGGGAAACCGGGCGAGAGGTGGAGCGGGGCACCCCCTTCCGGGTGGGTGAGGTGTCCCAGTCCGTGGTGGCGGTGGCCCTCTTGGCCCTGGTGCGGGAGGGGGGGGTGGAGGTGGATGCCGCGGCGTTCTCCGTGGCCCCGGAGGTGGAGATCCGGAACCCCTGGGGGCCGGGTGAGCCGGTGCGCCTGGTGCACCTGATGGAGCACACCGCGGGGTTCGACGACCTCCACCTCCCCGAACAGGCCGGGATCCAGGCGGAGCTCCCGTTACGAGAGGCTCTGGCTTTCCATCCCGCGTCCCGACGTGTCCGCTGGCCACCGGGGGCGTTCCGCTCGTATTCCGCCTCCGGACCCGCAGTGGTGGCGCGGGCGTTGGAGGAGGTGGAGGGTCGGCCGTATCACGAGGTCATCCGAGAGCAGGTCTTCTACCCCTTGGGCATGGATGGTTCGGGCTTTGCCGGTTCCGCCGTCGTAGCGGACGGTGGGGCCCGGGGCCACCGGCGAGGAGGACGGGTTCCCGTGGAGGAGGTGCCCCCCCTGTTTCCCGCCAGCAATGGGCTGTACATGACGGCGGAGGATCTGGGCCGCTGGGTCCGGCTCTTCCTGGGGCGGGGCCAGGTGGATGGGACGGAGCTCCTTCCGGCCACCATGGTGGAGTGGATGGAGCGGCCCGCCACGGGGCCTGCAGCCCGGGCCGGCCTCACCGCCGGCTACGCCTTCGGTCTGGACACCTCCATGGAGGAGGGGTTCGCCTTCCGCGGCGTTTCCGGGGAGGGCGGAGGCTTCGCCGCCGACCTCCGCTACCTGCCCGGGCAGCAGGTGGGATATGCGCTGGTGACCAATGGCGAGGGCGCCGGAGTCCGTCGGCTGAGGAGTTTGCTTCGTTCGTACCTGGTGCAGGAGCTGGAGCCACCGGTCCCGGCGGCGGCATTCTCCGTACCGGAGGACCGCTTCCGGGGGTGGGCCGGCTACTACGAGCTCATCACTCCCCGCTGGGAGCGGATGCGCTTTCTCCACCGACTCGTCTCCATCGTCCGAGCGGACTCTGGCGAAGACGGAACGCTACGTCTCCGCTCGGCCTGGGACGGCGAGCGGGTTCTCATTCCCGTGGGCCCGCAGGTTCTTCGCCGAGAGGGAGAGCCCGAGGCCACCGTGGCGTTCGTTCAGGACGAAGGGGGACGCCGGCTCCTTATGGGCACGGGCTCCGCCTTGCAGGGAGGGTATGCCCCGGTGCCCGCCTGGAGCGTGTGGACCCGTTGGGTCACGGCGGGGACGGTGGTGCTCATCCTCCTCCTCTCCCTCGTTTCCTGGCTTCCCCTTCGGCGCCTCTGGGGGTCGGAGGGCTCCGGCGTCCTCCTGGTCCCGTCAGCGGCTTCCGCCACTTTCGTGTTGGCCTGCCTCATTCCCTGGATGGCTGGAGAGATGGTGGGAGTCCGGTTGGGGACCGTCACCGCCTGGTCGGTGGGGCTGTTCCTCTTGACCTTGGCGCACCCCTTGGTGACTGCAGGCGGGTTCCTGGCGGTGATCCGGGCGCCGTCGCGACCCGAGGCGCGGGTGCCTCGGCTTCACGGGACGGTGGTGTCGGCCGCCAATCTGCTGGCCTTTGTCTATCTGGCGCTCCACGGATTGGTGGGGATCCGCACCTGGATGGGGGGCTAATCCCTGGGACAGGGAGGCCCGGGGATGGAGCCCCTGCCCCTCTTCGAGGTATGAGTCACTTCTGCCCTTTCTCCGGGAGTGGTGTGCTCCGGGCTCGGGAAGGGGACGGTGACGACGATCACGAGGTGCGGATGAGCCAGCGGTCCGACGAGGGTCGACAGTCCAGCTCCAGGGGCGGAGCTTCCCGTCCTGGAAAGAAGGGCGGAAAGGGGGACGGCCCCCTGGCCGGTCCCGGGGCCGTCGGTGGGATGCGGACCCTCCTCTGGGTGTTCCTGGTTCTCTTCGTGGGCCTGTGGCTGTGGGGAACACTTCTGGACCAGGAGAGCTGGGCACCCGTCTCATACAGTACCTTCCGGGGCCACCTGGAAGCGGACCGGGTGGAACGAGTGGAGGTGCAGGGCACGGAGATACGCGGGATCCTGGTGGAGCCGGTGGAGACGCGCGTCCTGGACGCCGAGGAGACGCAGGTCTACCAGCAATTCGTCACCCACGTGCCCTCCTTCGGGGACGACACCCTCCTGGAGCTTCTGGAGGCCAGGGGGGTGGAGATCGAGACCCGGCCTGAGTCGGCCTTCTCCTGGTGGCTCATCCTCTTCTACGCCGTACCGCTTCTCATCCTCATCGTCTTTCTCCTCTTCATCGTCCGGGGGAGCCAGGCCCAGGGACGGCAGATGATGTCCATTGGACAGAGCCGTGCCAGGGCCTACGAACGAACCGATGAGGCGACGACATTCGACGACGTGGCGGGGCAGGAGGGAGCCAAGAAGGAGCTCGAGGAGTTGATTGCCTTCCTGAAGGACCCGGGTCGGTTCGAGCGGGTGGGAGGAGAGGTCCCTCGGGGATTCCTTCTGGTGGGGCCGCCGGGGACGGGAAAGACCCTTCTGGCCCGTGCGGTGGCCGGGGAAGCGGAGGTCCCCTTCTTCCACATGTCCGGCTCCGACTTCATGGAGATGCTGGTGGGGGTGGGGGCGTCTCGGGTCCGGAACCTCTTCAAAGAGGCCAAGGAGCAGGCTCCGGCCATCGTCTTCATCGATGAGCTGGACTCGGTGGGCCGCCGGAGGGGAGCCGGGCTGGGCGGAGGACACGACGAGCGAGAACAGACCTTGAACCAGCTCCTTTCGGAGATGGACGGGTTCGAAGTGAACGAAGGCGTGGTGGTGATGGCGGCCACGAACCGTCCCGACATCCTGGATTCGGCCCTCCTCCGGCCCGGCCGCTTCGACCGGCGGGTGACCGTGGACCTTCCCACCCGTGCGGACCGGGAGGCGATCCTGGCCATCCATGCCCGAAGAAAGCCTCTGGCACCGGAGGTGGACCTCTCGGAAGTGGCGGGTTCCACTCCGGGGTTCAGCGGCGCGGAGCTCAGGAACCTCCTGAACGAAGCGGCTCTCCTGGCGGCCCGGAAGGGGATCGACCAGGTGACTCCCAGCGAGATCGAGGAGGCCCGGGACAAGATCCTTCTGGGGCTGGAACGGACGGGGATGGCCCTCACCGAAGCCGAGAAGGAGCTTCTGGCCTACCACGAGGCGGGGCACGCGGTGGTGGCCGCCGTCTTGCCCCACGCCGATCCTGTGCACAAAGTAACGGTCGTTCCCAGGGGCCGGGCCATGGGCGTGACCCAGCAGATCCCCGACCGGGACCGGTACGTCTACTCCCGGGAGTACCTGGAGGATCGCCTTGCCATCCTCATGGGAGGAAGAGCGGCCGAGGAGTTGGCTCTGGATACCGTCACCAGCGGTGCCGAAGACGACCTCAGGCAGGCCTCCCAGCTCGCCCGAAGGATGGTTCTCTCCTGGGGGATGAGCGAAGGGTTCGGACGCGTAGCTCCTTCCGGAAACCGGGAGGAGGTCTTCCTGGGACAGGACATCGCCCAGAAGCGGGAATACAGCGACTCCACCGCACGGGAGGTGGATGAGGAGATGCGAAAGATCGTGGAGGAAGCGTACCAGCGGGCTCGCTCCCTCCTGGAGGAGCACCGTGAAGGTCTGGACCGGGTCGTGAAGGCCCTGCTCCAGAAGGAGGAGATCACCGGGGACGAGGTGCGACAGCTTCTCGAACCCGGGTCCGGTCAAGTGGAGTCCGCCGCCACGGCCTGAGGGCCCTCGTGCCCCGGCGGCGGAACTCGCATACGAAGGACTTTCCAGTCGGACCCCTCACGACCCACAACCCAAACGGATGGGTGAACATGACCATGAATCGATTGTACCGTCGAATGACCAGTTCCGCGGCGGCGGCGCTGCTGATGCTCTTCACCGCCGTCTCCCTACAGGCCCAGGCGGAGCTTCGGACTGCCTCCGAAGAGTCGGGCTTCAGCAGGCATACCTCCTACGCTGAGATGATGGAGTACCTGGAGGCGCTGAGAGCCTCCTCCTCCGAGTTTCGAATGGGGATCTATGGGGAGACCCGTCAGGGCCGGGAGCTTCCCTACCTCGTCTTCAGCCGTCCAGCGGTGACCCGGGGATGGGAGGCGGCGGCCTTGGGAAAGCCGGTGGTGGAGATCCACGCCAACGTGCACGGTGGGGAGCGGACGCACCGGGAATCTCTCCTCATCCTGGCTCGGCGTCTGGCCACTCCGGGCACGCCTGAGAATGCTCTTCTGGACGACCTGGTCATCGTCATGTCGCCCCAGATCAACCCCGACGGGTTCGAGGCGACTCCCTCGGGGACCCGGGGCAACTCCTGGGGCATCGACATGAACCGGGACTACACGAAGCTGGAGCAGCCCTCCATCATCAACTGGGTTCAGAACGTCTTCCAGGAGTGGAACCCTCACATCTTCGTGGATGGCCACAACGGTGGCTCCTTCCCGTACCATCTGAACTATCAGTGCCCCGGCCACGCCGACCCGGATCAGCGCCTCACGGAGATGTGCGACACGGAGATCTTCCCGCGAATCGATGAGCGTCTGGAGGCCGAGGGATATCGGTCGTTCTGGTACGCCGGCGGGAATGAGGACGGCTGGAACGTGGGGGGAACGGACGCCAGAATTTCCCGAAACTACTCGGGATTCGTCAACTCCATGGGGATCCTCTTCGAGGCTCCGGGTTGGCAGACCCTGGAGGACGGAGTGGAAGCGGGGATCCTGGGATATCTGGCGGTTCTCGAGTACACACGGGACAACGCAGAGCGGGTGATTGAGACGGTGAACCGGGCTCGCCGCGAGGCCATCCTCCTGGGAAGTGAGCCTCAGGGTGAGGTGGTGGTGGAGATGGAAAAGCAGGAGGCAGACGAACGGGTGTCCTACCTCATCGGAGTGGGTGAGGGCGACGACCGGGAGATGGTGGAGGTGGAGGACGCTCCCATCTTCAGCAAGCCGGTGCCCACCCTGACCCGGACCCGTCCCTACGCCTATATCCTTCCCCGGGACGCCGAGGATGCGGTGGAGCTCCTTCGGCGGCACAACATCACCGTGGAGATCCTCCGGGACAGCATCACCCTGGAGGTGGAGGCG
>SKZC01000423.1 GCA_007127575.1 Gemmatimonadota bacterium | reverse complement strand
TGTTCCGTGCCGCTTCCAGCGGCGCCCACCGAGACCCGGAGCCCCTCTAGATCCGCCAGCGTCTCGGCGTTGGAGTTCCCCGGAACCAATACGTTCACCACGTTGGGATAGAGGGGAGCGACGATCCGGAGGTCCTCGAAGGCCTCCTCCCCTTCGCTGAGCCCGTTGTAAGCCCGGTGGGCGGTGATGCTCAAGGACATGGCCAGATCCATGTCCCCCCGTTGCAGGAGCCGTACGTTCTGCACGGCTCCGCCCGTCACCTCCGCGGTGAACGACCGATTGTGCTCATCCAGGGCGCTGAGGCGACTGGCGATGGTGCCCCCGAGAGGGTAATAGAGCCCTCCGGTGCCCGCCGTTCCCAGACTTCTGTAGTCCCGACCCTCGAAGTCGCACCCCCCCATCGCCAGGGTGGCGGCGAGTAGGGCGACTACCGACAACATGCTCGTTTGCTTGGACATCCTGGCTCCGTGCTCGGCGCTGCGGGCCCCCGGTACCGGGGAACCGGCGCCATGCCGTAGGTTGCAGGCACGCGAAACAGGCGGATCCGGCTGCAGCCCGTCTGGGCCCGGGGAATCCACCACCTCGACGTTAGACCCCTTCGAATGCTTATGCATTTTCGCCGAGGTCTTCCGATCCGTCAAGCGATGGCCGGCGAATTTTCAGCGGACTTCAGGGGCTCGGGTCAGGATAGGGACCGTAGCCCTTGCACCACGTCCTCCTCTCCCAGGAGCACCAGGTCCGCAGCGGGTCCCAAGGGAATGAAGCTGTCGGCGGACGCCACCGAGGAGAGGGGGCCGGTGAACCCAGAGCGGATCAGATGCCCCAGAACGGCATCCGCCACACCCCCCCCCGTTTCCCGTCCCTCGTCCACCACGAGGACCCGTCCACAGTCGCCGGCATGGGCCTCGATGGCCTCCAGGGGGAGAGGGTTCAGCCACCGCAGATCCAGAACCCGGACCCCCACACCCTCGTCCGCCAACCGCCGGGCGGCCCGGAGGGACATGCGCACTCCGTTGGCGTAGGTCACCACGAGCACATCGGAGCGGTCCGGGTGATGCACCCCCACCTCTCCAGGCAGCAGCGCGCTCCCGGGAGCCGGATAGTCGGTGAGCCACCGCCCGTCCCCCTCCTCATACAGGTCCCTCTCGTGGTAGAGGGCGATGGGCTCCAGGAAGCAGACGACCCTCCCTGAGCTCTCGGCCAGAGACAGACAGCCTCGGAGCATTCGGGCCGCGTCGTCTCCCCGGCTCGGGGCGGCCAGGATGAGTCCCGGGATGTCCCGGAGCGCTCCGATGGAGTTGTCGTTGTGGAAATGCCCTCCGAACCCTTTCTGGTAGGCGAAGGACCCCACTCGAACCACCATGGGGTTGGCGAACTGCCCTGCGGAGAAGTAGCGGAGGGAGGCGGCCTCTCCCCGGATCTGATCCAGGGCGTTGTGGATGTACGCCAGGTACTGGATCTCCGGTACGGGCAGAAAGCCCTGCATCGCCGCGCCCTGAGCCAACCCCAGGATCATGGTCTCGTCCAGAAGGCTGTCGAAGACCCGGCCGTGACCGAATCGCTGCTGGAGCCCCGCCGTGACATGGTAGACCCCACCCTTTCGGCCCACGTCCTCTCCGAAGACGAGCATATTGGACCGGTGGAGCATCTCGTCGTGGAGAGCGGCGTTGATATACGCCGCCAGGGTCCGGTGCACCGGCGAGCTCCGCTCCTCCGGAAGCTCCCCGCCAAAGTGCTCCCGCCGGCGGGCCTCCGATATCCCTTCGCCGGCGTTCTGGGAGGAAGGGGCAAGATCCAGGTGCACCAACGGCTCCATGACCTCCTCCCGAGTGGTTAACTTCGGCCGGGAGGCGGCCTCGTCCCCCGCAATGCGGACCTCCTCCCGGACCTCTTCCACGAGAGCCCGGAGCTCCTCGGGCTCGGCGGCCCCGGTGGTCATGAGGCGAAGGGCGTTCGCCACCAGAGGGTCCCTTCGCTCGTCCTGGCGGATCTCCGAGAGGCTGCGGTATCCGATCTCCACATCGCTCCCGGCATGGCCCCAGAGGCGCACGGTCTTGAGATGCAGAAAAACGGGTTGCCGGGCCGAACGGCAGGTATGGATCGCCTCGTGCACCGTATCCCAGACCTGGTCCACCTCCCCATCAGCTAAGAAATATCGAAGTCTGGGCATCCCGCTGAAGGTCTCCGCAATCCACCGGCGAGGGGTGGGGACCGAGATCCCGATCTCGTTGTCTTCGCAGACGAAGAGTATGGGAACGGGGCTTCCCAAGCGCTGCGACCACCGGGCCGCGTTCACCGCCGTGAGGGCCGTGGCGTGGTTGGCGGAGGCATCTCCGAAGGAACAGCACACCACGCTGTCGGCGGGGAGCTCACCCTCCAGACCCAATTTACCCGCCCGCTCCAGCGCAAAGGCCATGCCCACGGCCTTGGGCAGATGGGACGCGATGGTACTGGTCTGGGGAGGCACCCAGAGGGACCGGCTCCCCCACACTTTGTGCCGTCCGCCGCTGATGGGGTCGTCGCTGGAGGCCACGATCCCCAGGAGAGTATCCAGCACCGGGTCCACGCCGGGGTCCTTCCGGGACCGGGCCATCATGAACCCTCCGGACCGGTAGTGGAGGAAGCAGGGGTCGGTGACCCGTAGCTGCGCCCCGACCACCGCGTTCTGTTCGTGACCTGCGCTGCTGATGGTATAGTAGCTCAGGTCGTCCTTCCGCATCTCCCGGGCCTGGACGTCCACCTCCCGGGACCGAAGCTGATCCCGGAAGAGGGCCAAGGCCTCGCCGGCCGAGAGCCGGGTCCCAAAGGTCAACGGCTCGTCCGGAGCCAGACGGCGTTCAGCCGGAGGAGTGGTGGAGAGCGCTTCGTCCAGGAGCTCCCTCACTGCTCGGATTCGCTCGTTCATGAGGGGGAACGGACCTCTCGGTTCATCAGTGTGGAAGTCACGCCGAGGATCTCGGCCCCCGATGGAACCGGTCCGTAGAATCCGGACGCAACTCCGCGTCCGATCAGCGGGCAATTCACGAATATCCTCCCTGATCTCTGGGCAATTCTGACGATATGGAGATGGGCCTGTGGCTCTCTGGGAAATCCGGTAGCTACGACGCCGGCACCGTTCCCTCCTTCGTCTCCCGAGGGCCTGAAGCCGTGGGGTCCGCCCCAGGCTTGGTTCCCTTCCTGAAGAAGGCGAAGAGGATCAGAGCGAAGCCGATGGCGTCGCTGAGGAGCCCGGGAAAGAGGAGGATGAGGGCGGAGACGATGAGGAAGGCTCTCTCCCACGTGGGTAGCTCCCATCGGAAATACCCCATGGCGCCTGCCGCCAACGCCGTCACCCCGATGGTTCCACTGATCACGGCGAAGGTGATCTCGAAGACGGAGCCGTCCAGGAGCAAGGGCGGCCCGTAGACGAACATGAAGGGCACAATGAACCCGGCTCCCGCCAGGATCATGGCGGTGAAGGCAGTTCGCATGGCCTCACCGCCCGCCACCCCGGATGCGGCGAAGGCGGCCAGCGCCACCGGGGGCGTGACATTGGACATGCAGCCGAAGTAGAAGACGAAGAGGTGGGCCGCCAGGAGCGGCACCCCCAGGTCCGTGAGGGCGGGAGCCGCCAACGCCGCCAGCACTACATAAGCCGCCGTGGTGGGGAGCCCCATTCCCAGGACGATGGAGCCCACCGCGGTGAGGAAGAGGGCCAGCGGAAGCTGCCCCATGGAAAGGGTCACGATGAGATCCGACATCCGGAGGCCGATCCCCGTCAGCGAAGCCACCCCCACCACCAGCCCGGCGGTGGCGCAGGCAGAGGCCACCTGGACCGTACTCCCGGCGCCTCGAACCACCGCCTCCTTCACCTGCTCCAGCGAGAGCCAGGTTTCCCTGCGGAGGAAGGTCACGAGCACGCAGGAAACCACACCCCAGAACGCCGCCCGCATGGGGGATCTCCCCATGGCCAGGAAGACCACGATGATCACGATGGGGATGAGGAGGTGGATCTTGGGAAGCACCGGTCCCGACTCCTCCACCTGCCCACTGGCGTCCAGATCCATCTTGGCGGCCCGGAACTGGATGGCCATGACCAGGGCCGCGTAGTACAGGAAGGCCGGAATCAGCGCCGAAACGGCCACCGTGAGGTAGGGGATGTTCGTCCAGGTGGCCAGGATGAAGGCCCCGGCACCCATGACCGGCGGCATGAGCTGCCCGGCAGTACTGGCCGCAGCCTCGATTCCACCAGCGAAGTGGGGCTTGAAGCCCGCTCTCTTCATCACCGGAATGGTCAGTGACCCGGTGGTGACCACGTTGGCCACCGCGCTCCCCGAGAGCGAGCCCATGAAGGCGCTGGCCACACTGGCGGTGATGGCGGGCCCGCCTCGCAGACGACCCGCCACCCGGGCGGCCAGCCCGATGAGAAGAAGGCCTCCCCCCGCTACCTCCAGGATCGTGCCGAAAAGCACGAACAGGTAAACGAAGTCTGCGGAGACGCCCAGAGGGATTCCCCAGATCCCGTCCATGGAGAGGTAGAGGTGCTCGATGATCCGGGAGGGAGTGTATCCCCGGTGCGCCATGATCCCTGGGAAGTAGGGCCCCGTCATGGCGTAGACCAACGCCGCGATGGCGATGGAGATCAGACCCCAGCCCGTGGTGCGACGGGTAAGCTCCAGGAGGGTAAGGATGACCACCCCACCGGCCAGGAGGTCCAGGGACTGGGGGGGACCCACCTGCTGGACGAGCTCCTCGTGGCGACTGGCCAGGTGGAGGCAGCTCCAGGCCATCCCCAGCCCCATGCTCACCGAAAGGACCTTCTCCCAGAGCCGCTGCTCCTCCCAACTCTTTCCCACTCCGGCCATCACACCCACGCCCAGGAATCCCAGCATTCCCATGATGGCCAAGTGGACCGGGCGTTGAATCAGGGCAGTGAAGGCCTCCACCCCGGCCGCATAGAGGTGGAAGGCGGCGGCGATGGCCGCCAGCGCCAGGATGATGTTTCGTACGACCACCGTATCTCTCCCCTGTCAGATCACCGGTAGAGCCGCCACCAAGCGAACTCTCAAGGTGGCGGCTTTTCCCGGTCCCGTCGAGTACAAATACAAAGGTGCCAAAAGTACGCCGGCGTCCTTCCCCGTCAAGTAAGGAGGCCTGATTTCTCCCATCCGGCCCTGCCGGGCTCCCCATCCGGCACCCGAAACCCACTTGAAGGCCGTTGAAAAAGTACAGGGCGCCACCGTTGGGAGCGCCAGGGAGCCGCCTCGCAGGCGGCGACCCGAAGGCATAGCCCAAGCTACGTCGAGGGGAGCCAACGACCGAGGGGGCTCCCTGCCGCCCCAACCGAGCGGCTGATCTCGTGGATGCGCGA
>SKZC01000190.1 GCA_007127575.1 Gemmatimonadota bacterium | reverse complement strand
GTTTCCACGTCCACGGAGTAACGGCGCTTCATCCGCTCCATCTGCACGTTGAGGTGGAGCTCGCCCAAACCCCGGACGATGGTCTGACCCAGCTCGGGATTGTACTCGGCCCGGAAGGAGAGATCCTCCTCCTGCAACTTGGGGAGGACCTCGCCCAGCTTGTCCTCGTCGGACCGGGCCCTTCCCCGTATGGCCACCGAGATGTCCGGTTCGGGGAAAGGGATCTTCTCCAGGATCACGGGGCGGGCCGACGAGCAGAGGGTGTCGTTGGTATGCGTGCCCTTCAGCTTGGTGATCACCCCGATGTCTCCGGCCCGGACCCGGTCCACCTGAAGCCGCTCCTTGCCCAGGGGAACGGCGAGCTGGTTCAGCTTCTCGGTGGTCCCCCGCTCCGGATTCTGCACCTCCATGCCGGTGACGGCGACCCCGCTGAAGACCCGGAAGTAGGAGATCTCTCCGACGTGAGGCTCGCTGGTGGTCTTGAAGACCAGCGCCGCCAGAGGCTCGTCCTCCGCCCCCTCCAGGACCACCTCCTGGTCCAAGCCGGGTCGTTGGGCCACTTCGCCGCCCCGCTCCAGTGGAGAGGGGAGAAGCTCCACCACCTTTTTCAGGAGGGCCTGAAGCCCGTACGTCTTCCGGGCGGATCCACAGAAAAGGGGAACCAACTCTCCCCGGGCCATCCCTCGGGCCATGGCGTCCACCGCCTCGTCCCGGCTGATGGTCTCCCCCTCCAGGTACTTCTCCAGGAGGTCCTCGTCGGTGGTGGCCAGCGTCTCCTGAAGCTCGGTGTGCCACTCCTGGAAGCGGTCCTGGAGCTCTTCGGGCACGTCGGTGCGCTCGTACTCCCCGGTGGTGGTCCCCTCTGTGTACAGGTGGGCCTTGGCGCTGAAGAGGTTGATGATCCCCCGGAAATCTTCGCCCTCTCCCACCGGAATCTCCACGGGCACCACCTTCTCGGACAGGTGCTCCTTCACTTCCCGGTAGGCCGTCTCGAAGTCCGCGTTCTCCTTGTCCATCATGGAGATGAACACGATCCGGGGCAGGTCCGCCGCCCGGCAGTACTCCCAAACCTTCTCCGTGCCCACCTGCACTCCCTGGGTGGCCCCCACCACCACGATAGCCCCTTCCACCACCCGGGTGGCGGCCAAGGCCTCGCCGGTGAAATCCAGGTATCCGGGGGTGTCCAGGAGGTTGACCTTGGTCTCCAGAAACTCGGTGAAGGCGGGGGTCACCTGCATGGATACCCCATGCTCCACCTCCTCCGCGGTCGTCATGGTGAGGGCCTGGCCCTCCTCCACGTTCCCGAGTCGCTCCGAAGTCCCGCCGAGAAAGCAGAGGGCGTCCACGAGCGTGGTCTTCCCGGAGCCGCCGTGCCCCAGGACCGCCACGTTACGGATCTTCTCAGCGGGGTAGTCCTTCGGCGATGTCATCCCGTACCTCCTGGGCGGTGTGGGCGGAGACCTCCAACTCATCCCCGGATCCCGGGGGGCGGAGGGGGGGACGGCCACCATACTGCGGGGCGAAGGGGGGGGTCAAGTGGCCACACCCCGGCCCGGAGCGTCAGTTGGACCGGCGCTGTTTGGACACCTCGTCCAGGACCCGACGTTCCTCGTCTGTGAGGGAGGCCATCCCTCTTTCGGAGATCTTATCCAGGATCCGGTCCACCTCGTCCAGAAGCGCCTCCTCCTTCCGGAGGCTCCGGCGAGAGGGACCGGACGCATCGTCGCTTCCCTCCTCTTCTCCGTTTTCCCGGGAAACGATGGCGAACCGACGGACCCGGGCGGCCTCTCGGAGCCGGTCCAGCTTCTGGGCCAGCCGCCAGTCACTCTTCAGGTAGATGAGACCGGTGAGGAGACCGCCCAGATGGGCGAAATGGGCGATCCCACCCCCCGCGCCTCCGAAGGCGGAGAGGAAGGCCATGATGAAGAAGAAGGTGACCAGCCACTTCGCCTTCACGGGAAAGATCCCCCAGATGTAGATGGGGGAGTCGGGCCAATTCAGGGCGAAGGCCAGCATGAGACCGTACGTGGCCGCCGAGGCCCCGATGATGGAGCTGCCCGGGGCGAAGATGAAGCTCAGAGCCACACCCCCGAGCCCGCAGATTACGAAGTACTTGATGAACTCCCGGGAGCCCCACTTCCCCTCCAACGGCGGACCGAAGAAGAAGAGAACCAACATGTTCACGAAGAGGTGCCAGAAATCCCCGTGAACGAACATGTACGTCACCGCACCCCAGGGGCGGATCAGGAATTGAGACGGGGTAAAGGCGAACCACTCCACCAGGAAGCGTCCCAGCCCCATCACGGAGAGAAGGAAGACCGCGGTGTTGGCGATAAGGAGACGCTTGACCCAGGGGGTCAACGGAAGCCCGAAGGCGAAGCGGGGGGCGCCGTACGACATAGGAAAGGGTTGAACCCTCAGTCCGGGATCAGGTTCCCGACGGGCTCCCGGCCCGTGGATAACGGGACGCTCCCGCCTCCAGAATGCGGTGGCAGAGCTCGGGAAAGGGGATTCCCGCCGCGTGGGCGGCCTTGGGCAAGAGGGAGTTGGAGGTCATCCCAGGCAGCGCGTTGGCCTCGAGACACCAGGCCCCCCCCGCCTCGTCCACCATGAAGTCCACCCGGGAGAAGTCGGAGAGCCGAAGGAGCCGGTGAACCCGGAGAGAGAGCTCCTGAAGATGGTTCGCCAGGTCGGAGGGAATCCGGGCCGGGAAGATCTCCTCTGCCATCCCCGGCTGGTACTTGCACTCGTAGTCGAAGAGCTCGTGCTGCGGAATGATCTCGCCCACCGGAAGCGCCTCGTCTCCCACCACCCCCACCGTGAGCTCCCGGCCTGCCACGTACGCTTCGAAGAGGACCCGGTCCTCGTGCTTCAGGGACTCCTCCACCGCCGGGCGCAGCTCTCCCGCGTCCCGGACCAGGGTCAGCCCCAGGGTGGAGCCCCCGGAGGGCGGCTTCACGATCAGGGGGAGATCCAGCACCTCCAGGACCTCCGCCTCCAGTGCGCTGCGCGAAGGGGACTCGCCTTCATCGGGATCCGTCGTCCCTCCGCTCCCTCGTACCTCCTGCACTACCCATGGAGGGGTGGGGATCCCTTCGTCCCGGAAGAGCCGCTTGGAAATCTCCTTGTCCATGGCCAGGGCGCATCCCAGCCGCCCGCTGCCCACGTAGGGCACCTCCAGGAGATCCAGAAGCGCCTGGAGAGTACCGTCCTCCCCGGCTCCCCCATGGAGGACGGGGAACACCATCTCGGCGCGGCGAAGGGGAGAGGCCCGATCCACGAGTCCCTCCCCTCCGGAGGCCAGGAGGTCCAGGGGACCCGGTGGAAACGACCCCGGCTCCACTCCTCGCCCCAGGATCGCGTCCTCATCGTCCTGGCTCAGTACCCCCCGGGTGGTGTCCACCGCCGCTACCTCGTGCCCCGCCTTCCGCAACGCCCGGGCCACCTGCACGCCGGACGCCATAGAGACCTCCCGCTCCGGGGAGACCCCACCCATGAGGACGGAAACCTTCACGACGAAGTGTCCGTGAGCACCCGGACCACGTCGTATCGAGTGACGATCCCGTGGATCCGACCTTCGTGGCGGATGAGGACCGCGGCGTTCTCCCGGGTCAAGAGGCGGGTGGCCCGTTCCGCGGGAAGGTGGCCATCCACCACCGGAAAGGGCTCCTCCATGACCTCCTCCACCGCTCGGTCCAGGAGCTCGGGGTTCTCGATGACCCCACCCATGAGCTCCCCTTCCGTGACGGCGCCCACGCACTCTCCATTCCGGAGCACTGGAAGCTGGGATACGTCATGGCGGGTGATGGCCGTCAGGGCCCCGCGAACGGTCTCCTCGGGTTCCACGAAGACCAGCTCCGGCCCGTCGGTCTCCTTTCCGCTCAGAATGTCCAGAACGCTTCGCCACTCCCCGGAGAGATAGCCGTTGGAGCGCATCCACTCGTCGTCGTAGAGCTTGGTGAGGTAGTGCTCCCCCCAGTCGCAGAGAACCGCCACCACCACGGCGTCGGGGTCGTCCAGCTCCCGCGCCCGCTCCAGGGCCGCATGTACGATGAGCCCGGTGGATCCCCCCACGAAGAGACCCTCCGCCCGCGTGAGCTTCCGGGCCATGAGGAACGCGTCGCGATCCGAGACGGTGACGTAGTCGTCCACCACGTCCAGATCCAGGGTCCCGGGGATCTTGTCGTTGCCGCATCCTTCCACCTGATAGGGATCCCCTTCCGGGAGGTCCCCGGTGTGGAAGTAGGGGCCGATGACGGAGCCCTTGGGATCCACCCCGACGATCTGTACGTCGGGATTTCGCTCCTTCAGGTAGCGCGCCACTCCGGTGATGGTCCCCCCGGTGCCCGCGCCGGCGAAGAAGTGGGTGATCCGCCCTCCGGTCTGCTCCCAGAGCTCCGGCCCCGTGGTCCGGTAGTGGGCCTCCGGGTTCGCCGGGTTGTAGAACTGATCCGCCAGGATGGCTCCCGGGGTGTCCTCCACGATCTGCTTCGCCCGTTCCAGATAGTGGTCCGGGTGGCCCGAGGGGACTGCGGTGGGGGTGATGACCACCTCGGCACCGAACGCCCGAAGCAGCTTCACCTTCTCCTGGCTCATCTTGTCGGGCATGGTGAAGACGCAGCGGTAGCCCTTGGCCACTGCGGCCATGGCCAGCGCGAGCCCCGTGTTCCCGCTGGTGGCCTCCACCACGGTTCCACCGGGGGCGAGCGCCCCCTCCTCCTCCGCGGCTTCGATCATGGCCCGCCCGATCCGGTCCTTCACCGATCCACCGGGATTCAGGAATTCGCACTTTCCGAAGACCGGGGTCCGGATCCCCTGGGTGACCCGTTGAAAACGGACCAGAGGCGTCCACCCCACCAGCTCCAGGACGTCGTCGTACGGTTCAGCGTGTCGAAGGGTCATGCGCGAATCCTCACTCCGGGTTTTGCGGATTCCGGGAAAACCGAACGGGGACGTTGGCCCACACCTCCACGCGCTCACCGTCCCGGCGTCCGGGCTGAAAGCGCAGGTCCCGGGCCCCCTGCACCGCGGCGGAGTCCAGCTCGGCGTGCCCGCTGCTCTCGAGTACCTCCGTGGAGTCCACCCCACCCGTGGCGTTCACCCGGACCCGCACCAGGGTCTCTCCCTCGACCCCTTCATCCCAAAGCTCCAGGGGATACTCAATGGGAACCTCGCCGTAAAGGGGAACGGGCTCATCCAACTCCCCGTCCCCCCCACACCCGGCCATAGGGAGGAGCAACCCGGCGCAGACGGCCCCGACCTTAAAAGCCCTTCCGCCAAGCCGCCGGCAACGGGCCTTCACCTTCATCCGATTCATCCTCCGCTTCCTCCGCCGCCGGCGTCCCGGCGGAGCTCGGCCAACAGGTTCAATGCCTCC
>SKZC01000256.1 GCA_007127575.1 Gemmatimonadota bacterium | reverse complement strand
TGCTGGCCCGTCGTCTAATGGCAGGACACCGGTCTTTGGAACCGGCGGTGGTGGTTCGAATCCACCCGGGCCAATGATACAGATATGAGCAGGACTCTCATCTTCCCCGGAGACGGGGGTGGGACGTTGGTCAGGGCCGCTGCCGCTGCCTTCATGGTCCTTCTGGTGGCGCCGCTCTACCTCCTGGGGAGCCAGGCTTCCCCCGGTGCCGGGGTCTCTACGGGACCGGACGGCGTGGTGGCCTCGAACGCGCCGCGAACCGCAGGCCCTCCGCCCGTGGACTCTGCTGCCGTCCTACGGGACGCCCGTGGGGCCCAGGCTCGCTTCGAACGCCTCCGCGTTCGACACCTTCCCATGACGTGGAGCGGGATGGGTGGGACCTGTGACGACCGTGTGGGGCGGATGTGCATCCGACATAGCCGCTCGGATGACTGGACTGCCCCACCGGAAGATCCGGCCATCACCGATGCGCGACTGGAGCTCCTGGAGGCCCTGGGGGAGCTCGAGCGAGAGGTGGGGGGAGACGACTGGATTCTGGGCCAGCGGGTGCGCTACCTGGGGGAGGCGGGGCGCTGGGACGGGGCCAGGGATCTGGCCCGGGAATGCTCGGGAGCCACGGGGTGGTGGTGCCTGGCCCTGGAGGGGATGGCACTGCACTACGAAGGCCGATATTGGGAGGCGGAGGATCGGTTCCAGAACGCCCTGGGGGAGATGCCCCGGGACCTTCGCGAGGAGTGGGAGGATCCGGAGTTTCTCCTGGATCGAAACGCTCGGGGGTGGCTCGGCGAGGTGGGGATCCAGGGGCGTGACCGGCTCTGGGCTATGGCGAATCCGCTCGTTCTGGTCCCTGGAAACGACCGATGGACCGAACACCTCACCCGCCATACGCTGGCCCGAATCCATGAAGGTGCCCGCAACCCGTACGGGATGAGCTGGAGCCGGGATCTGGCGGAAATCCTGGTTCGGTACGGCCCGGAAGCCGGGTTCGAACGGCAACGCGATCCCCCGGGCCGCGTGGGTATGGGACCTCCGGGGGTCCTGGGGCGGTTCCAGCCCAAGAGTCGTCGGATTCTCCCGGTGGGCGACCAGCTCCGAAACCCGACGGCCATCCCCTTGGGGGACTGGACCCTGGACGAGCGACGGGCCCGAACCCGCTACGCTCCCTCGTACGCCCCTCGGATTCGAGCTCTGGAGGCCCAGCAGGCCGTATTCCGCCGAGGTGACTCTATTCTCGTCGTTCTGGGCCACCGGATCCCGAGGGGCGGGGAAGGGGACCCCGAGCCCGGTGTCGGGCCGTTCGAGAAGGGGTTGTTCTTGCTCACCGAAGACGGGGTGGAGGTGGCCCGCACCAGGGACGAGGGAGGAACGGACGGCGTGCTCACGCTTCAGGCTCCCAACGGGTCCTATCTGGCGAGTGTGGAGGTGTGGGATCCGGAGGAGGCTCTGGCCTGGCGCCTCCGGTACGGTTTGGAGCAAGAAGACCTTCCCAGAGGGGTAGTCTCCATCTCTGACCTCGTGGTCACCGAGCCCGAGGATCCGTCGCCCGGCTCGCTTTCCGGGGTTCTTCCCTCCGTCCTGCCGTTCCCTTCGGTTCCCGAAGGAGAACGGCTGGGGATTGCGTGGGAGGTCTACAACCTCTCCCCGGGAGATATGCCCGTGCGCTTTCGGCTCCGGGTCCGGGAGGAAGGGCCAGGCTTCCTGCGGAGGATCGGCCAATGGCTCCGACTTGTGACGCCGGAGCGACCCACCGACGTATCCTGGGAGGAGGTGGAGGAGGGGACCGGCGTCCTCTTCCGGGCGGTGAACCTGGATCTGGAGGGCTTGTCTCCGGGTCGGTACGAGCTGGAGCTCTCGGTGGAGCTCTCAGGACGAGAGCCGGCCCGGGCCACCCGGACCTTCAAGGTGGAGGACTCCTCCTCCCGCTGATCCCCGCCCCACCCCCTTTGGGGCGTTGACGCTTCTCCCGGCCCGGCCTAGGTTTTTCGGCTGTGAGCCTTTCGACCGCCGATCTGGGACGGCCTAATGGACGACACCTTTCAACGGGGGCCCATGCTCCTTCTCTCCGGTCGGGCGAACCGACCGCTGGCGGAGGAGATCGGCGGGATCCTGGGAAAGCCGACGGACGGAGCCACCATCCTCGATTTCGCAGACGGGGAGATCTTCGTCCGTATCGATCGGAATGCCCGGGGCAGGGACGTCTTCATCATTCAGCCCACCCCCGCGCCTCCATCCAACATCCTGGAGCTCCTTCTCCTCATCGACGCGGCGAAGCGAGCCTCGGCGGCTCGGGTCACGGCTGTGATCCCCTACTTCGGGTACGGTAGGCAGGACCGAAAGGATCAGCCCCGCGTGGCCATCGGGGCGAAACTCCACGCAAATCTGGTGGTCACCGCCGGGGCGGACCGGGTGTTGGGCATGGACTTTCACCAGCATCAGATCCAGGGCTTTTTCGACATCCCGGTGGATCACCTGTATGCGGCTCCCGTCTTCACCCGCTACTTCCTGGAAAAGGGATTCGACGACCTGGTGGTGGTGGCCCCCGATGTAGGAGCGGCGAAGATGGCCCGGGGGTTCGCTCGCCGGCTGGGAGCCACCTTCGCCATCATCGACAAGCGGCGACCCGCTCCCAATGAGTCCGAGGTCCTCACCGTGGTGGGGGATGTGGATGGCCGGGTATGTCTCGTCACCGACGACATGGTGGATACCGGAGGGACGATGGCCGAGGCCATCCGGGCCCTGGACCGAAGGGGCGCCCGGGCCGTGTATGCGTGCGCCAGTCACGCACTGCTCTCGGGGAATGCGGTGGAAAAACTCTCGGCTGCTCCTCTGACGGAGCTGGTGGTGACCAACACCATTCCGGTTCCCGAGGAGCGGAGGTTCGAAAAGCTCACCGTCTTGTCGGTGGCGGAGCTCCTGGCACGAGCGATGAAGTACATCCACTCCAATGAGTCGGTGAGCCAGCTTTTCGAGCTTCGACATGAGGAAGACGAGTGACGGACGGCCGGAGCGAACACTTCGGTTCGTCCAAGCGGTCCCGGATGCTCCGGTTCCGGGACGGAGAGAACACGTCGGCCGTGGGCCGATAACGAGAGAGGCGGATTATGGCACTGCGTGCAACATTGAATGCCGAACGGCGGACGAAGACAGGGAAGGGGGTGGCTCGAAAGCTTCGGGCAGGGGGACAGGTCCCCGCGGTGGTCTACGGGCCCGGCGCTGAGTCCGTGAGTCTCTCGCTGGAGACCCGGGAGGTGGAAAACCTCTTCGAGTCCATTTCGGTGGACAACACCATTGTTTCCCTCGCCGTGAAGGGGGAAGACGATGAGATCCAGACGCTGGTTCGGGATATCCAGACCCATCCATACCGGCCCGCCATCCTCCACGTGGACTTCTTCCGGATCCAGGAGGGTGTGGCGGTGCAGTTGGAGGTGCCCGTCCATCTGCTGGGTACGCCCATCGGTGTGAAGGAGGAGGGCGGGGTCATGGAGCAGGTCGTGCATGACCTTCCCATCCGATGCGTCCCGGCTTTGATCCCCGAGTCCATCGACCTGGACGTAAGTCACCTGACTCTGGGTGACTCCCTCCACGTCTCGGATCTGGACATGCCCGAAGGGGTGGAGGTCCTCCTGGAGGAAGAGCGCACCGTCTGCTCCGTCCTCATGCCGAAGCTGGTTCTGGAGGAGCCGGAAGTGGACGAGGAGGAAGATGTAGAGGTGCTTCGAGTGGGCGAGGAGGAAGAGGCGGCAGAAGAGACCGAAGCCGGCGCCGACGAGGAACCGCAGGAGGAGGGGGAGGGCTAGTTTCCCCGATCCCTTGGTCCGGACGTGAAGTACGTGGTGGGGCTTGGAAACCCAGGCCCCGAGTACGACGAGACCCGGCACAACGTGGGCTGGTGGGTGGTGGACCGGGTGGCTCATGAGTGGGGTTGGGGTCCCTTCCAGAGGGAGGGGCCGGCCTGGTGCACCCACGGGTCGCGGCACGGTACACCGGTCACCCTGGTGAAGCCGGCCACGTTTATGAACCGGAGCGGTGCAGCCGTGGCCCCTCTCCGGGGGGAGGAGTTCGATCCCGCCCAAGACCTTCTGGTGGTGGTGGATGACGCCGCCTTGGAGGTGGGCCGGGTGCGGCTTCGGCCCCGGGGGAGTCCGGGAGGGCACAACGGACTGCGTTCCATTTCATCGGTGCTGGGCACGGACGAATACGCCCGCCTTCGGATCGGGGTGGGACGTCCGCCGGAGGGTTGGGATTGGGCCGATTGGGTTCTCTCCCCTATGGCGGACGAGGATAAAGAGACGATCCTCGGACTCCTGCCGGAGCTGGTGGAGGCCATCGAGGCCTGGCTCTCCGGCGGAGTGGAGGTGGCAATGAGCGATTACAACCGTTGACCTGGTCCCTGGAGTCCCTCGGGCGTGTCGGCGCATGGGGGTGGGTGGGTGTGACGCACGAAACGAACCGGAAAGGGAGACTTTGTAAGAATGGCTGACTTCGTGTTGACCGTTACGGACTGGGCCTGGCTTGCGGGAGTGCTGGGCCTCGTCACGGCGGCCGGAATCTACGGGTACGTGAAACGTCAGGACGCCGGTAACGACCTCATGCAGGACCTGGCGGAGCAGATCCACGCCGGGGCCATGACGTTTCTCCGGCGAGAATACTCCATCCTGGCCGTCTTCGTGGCCGTGGTGGGGGTGCTGCTGGCGCTGGCCGTGGGTCCGCATACCACTGTGGCCTACGTGGCCGGGGCCATCTGCTCGGCTCTGGCGGGTTTCTTCGGAATGAAGGCAGCCACCCGGGCCAACGTTCGCACCTCTGCTGCGGCCAACGACCACGGGCAGGGCCTGGCGCTCCGGGTGTCCTTCTTCGGCGCATCGGTGATGGGGCTTTCCGTGGCCTCGCTGGGACTTCTGGGGTTGGGAGTCCTCTACTGGATCTACGCGGCTGGAGCCACCCCCGGGACCGGGGAGCTCCCGTTCTTCGCCGAGGTCATCTCCGGCTTCGCCATGGGGGCTAGCACCATCGCTCTCTTCGCCCGTGTGGGAGGGGGAATCTTCACCAAAGCTGCGGATGTGGGGGCGGATCTCGTCGGAAAGGTGGAGGCGGGAATTCCGGAGGACGACCCACGGAACCCGGCCACCATTGCCGATAACGTAGGAGACAACGTCGGCGACGTGGCAGGGATGGGAGCCGACATCTTCGAGTCCTATGTCGGCTCGATCGTGGCCACCATCGCCATCGGAGCCACCTCCACCGTGATGGCGGCCAGTGTGCTGGAGGCCGTAGCCCTTCCCATCGTCACCGTGGTGGTGGGCTTGCTGGCCTCTATGGTGGGGATCGTCATGATGAAGGTGCTGGAGCGTACGGACCCGGCGGCCGCCCTGCGGAACGTCACCTTCATCGCTG